>DASQID010000785.1:0-22258 GCA_035631775.1 Acidobacteriota bacterium | reverse complement strand
TCCGGGCCATCCTTGCGCTTGAGGCTGTCGGAATGACGCTCGAACGGGCCGATGGCGAAAGTGACCAGGGCGACCGGGGCGTCGATCTTGAACTGCGTGAGGAGGCCATCCGTCGCAGAGGGATCGGCCTCCTCGCGGATCCGAATACCGGCTGAGGATACGCTCAGCTTCTTGCGGTGGTGGAACCTGAGATCGAAGGTGGAACGGCCCAAGGAACCGTGGCGCGGATACCAGGTAGTGTTCGACAGCGGGTAGTTGGTCGCCGGCGCGAAGTCGACGTCCCGCATGAAATCTCCCTCGGCCTGCATCTCGACGGCCAGTTTCTGCCCGGCGGCGACGTCCGCGGGCATGAAGATGGTCACTCCCCCTTCCCAGTCTTCCTGCGCGAACTCCAGGGGGGCGGAGCCTGCCAGCCTGGCGGACTTGACGCGCATTGCCTTTTTGAGCCGGAGGTTGTCGCTCTCGTCCAGGTCTTCGCTGAGACTGAAGGGGATCGCGCGGACGGGGGATCCAAGATTCTCCATCTCCATGAGCAGGTTCAAGCGGAGGAGTTTCTTCGGCTCCCGCAGGTCCACGTCCATACTGTAATGGGTCGTCTTGACGAGATTGAAGGCATCCGAATAAGTGACCCTGCCCCGGGAATAGTCCTCGGCGCTGTAGAACGCCATCCAGACGTCGTTGCTGGATGAATCCGAGCGGTGGGTGAATATGAGCCCTTTCTCGCCGCCGTCAATACCAAAATTAGCCTCCGGGATGCGCCCCTGGAAATCGATCAGGCAGGTAAAACGCCTGCGCCTGCCCTTGTCGAATTGAGCGAGGAAGAAACCGGGAGCCTCTCGGTTCATCAGGGAGACCGCGAGGCGCGCGGAGACATTTGCGCCCGTCTCCTTGAGGAAGCGCTGTTCAAATCCCGAGGCAAGCCTGGCGGCCTCGGGCGACGGAGGGCCGGAGGTGGCCCCCTTGCCTATCACATCATAGGTGTCATCCGTGATCAGTGCGACGCAGCCCCTGCGAGCTTGGAAGACAGCGTGGCGAGACCCTCCCTGAGGGCGGGCGAAGTTGGCGGAGTTTTCTGCTGAGTCATTCCAGGAGCAGGGTCAAGGCGCCCGGACCACTTTGAGATCTTGCTCCAGATCGCGTCTCAGCCTTCTGATCTTTTCGAGGATTCTCTTACTGGCATCTGCCGAGAGCGTCAGCAGGAGTTCGGTATACTCCGCAGGGGTGAACAGAGCAAAGCGATTGCAGTAATGGACAATGATGTCTGAGTCCGTCGGCATGAGCTGGTGATGGAGGCGGGGCTGCGTATGGCGATTCAGCAGCTGGCGCTTGATCCTTAATAGGAACAGCGCGAATTCGAGCGAGACGTTGACCCTTATTCAGTTTCGGCACACGGGCCGCCTCTTTCGGTTGGTATTCCTGCAATTGGGAGATAACGATCGACGATAAGGGGAAATTGACGACGTGTTATTGGGATTTTTGTGCGGCAAATTTGCGGCAATTTTCGATCGTGCTCTGCCGTTTTGAGATAGGTAGGTTCTTGTGAGCTTGGGCCAAACTTGAAGGTAATCAATTAGTTGTGGATTAGTATGGATTTGGAACTGGGAGACAACTGAGTGTGTAAGACCGATGCTCTGCCGCTGAGCTAACCGCCCACAGTGCATTGATCTTATTCGATTTAGGCCCAAATTTCCAACCCATAAAAAGCTGCTTAGGCAGTGTCCTGTGCCGTTTTTCCCGTCTTCCAGAACCCTCAGAACCGCTCTTGAAGCGGATTCGGGGCTGAACCTGGCATACTGTTTCCGCGTGTAATCAACTGAGTGATGACCATCACCTCGTGTCATGTGTCGCCAGCCCGCTGTCATCTTGATGTAAGCTGCGACAGAATAATTGCCACCCCAAGCAGCCCTGCGAGAATGACAAAAATGACGGCCACGACTCGGTTTGACTTCTTCACTGTTTCAACTGTTTCGCCGAGTTCCTGATCCGGCACGTGTGAGCATTTTCGCTCTATTCCTGCATTTCGCATCAATTCGCCCGTACGATCAAGGCAGGGAACATTCGAATCGTGGTGCGCCCCGCATTTAGGACAGACTATCACTTAGATGCTCCTCCACTTCCCGGTACTGCGGCTAATAGGTGTTCGTTTTCAGTGACGCCGACGAAAGATCCGCACTCCAATAACACAACATGCCACGAGAAGCAGTATGAAAATGAGTTCCGCAACTCCAATGGAGATCATCTTGCTCTCCTTCAGCACTTTCGGTAAGGGAGAAGCCTGTCGGGCGACGATTACTTCCTTTCGATAGGGATCCGCTGTGGGCTCCTCACGATAACCCCAAAGAGCGATTTCAGGGCTCTGACCGAATTGGCAACCGGTTTCCTTATTGGCATGGTGGCTTCTCGATGGCGATGTTGACGACTCCACGTCATCGGTTGTTTGTTTCAAAATGGTGAAGCCCCGCGCCATTTCAATCGCTTGACGGAAATCGTCTGATTCACACCATCCACTTTCATCTTGTGTCCAGTCCCAGACCGATAGATTAGCACCACAGGCCGATAGGAATGGTGATCCAGAAGGCCGTCCGAGGATTGTTGCCAGACCTGGCCGTTGCGAAGTTTAAAAATCGTCTCGCCGGACCAACCCGCAAATTGTCCGTCTATCCTGCTTTCGAGTATGTCGGGCATGTTCGCCCTATTGGGCCTGGAGAATGCGGATAACAGGAGCTTAATCAGTTTTAGCATGGCGCCTTTCCGGGACTCACCTTTGGGAGAGTTTTACAATCTCCCTTATGTCGCAACACTCGATCTACAATCACTTTGAAAGCCTCTATGGAGAGTTCCTTGCCCGCCGCCTCCTTCGAAGACATCGGAATGCTGCTCCGCGCCAAGGGGGACATCTCCCGCAAATCGAAGACGGCACCTTCCACGGGTAGTTCACTTCGACTGGCCTTGACTCTTCAGGTCCTTCAGATAGCTAAACAACGCTATCGCATCAATGCCAACCCCGACTCGATAATAGTCACGGTCCATTTGCGGAAGTTGAACAATCGTTACCGGTTTAGCGGCAGTCGAGGTTGCCGGAGTGAGATTGACCACTGTATTAAACAAATCGGGACTTATCGGGTGTGAAGTGCTTGGTTTCAGGACGGCAGTGCCGAACAGGTATAAGTATCGGACGCTATCCCACGGCAGAGGAAAGAACCCTTCAATCCTGAACACCCCTCCGCGGACGTGTCCACGTGTTGCCAACTCGTTCGCTCCATAGGTAACATCCAACATCGCGGGAAACCGATTAATCTCGTTTTCAAATCTGTCCAGGTATATCGTCTTGAACCGAAAACCGGCGTAAAACTGGCGGAAGAATCGATTCCTCCCTTCTGGCACAAATCCGATATACTTCGTCGTCACGCCAAACTGCTGCTTGACCGCCTCCGCCTGAGACGTAGGAATTTCAAAGAACTGTACAGATTGTTCTGTACTCTGGGGAGTAATTGCTCCGCCGGATAAAATAAGGCTCCAGGAGAATCTCTGCTTGCCGGAATTTCCAGCTCCCCAGAGACTCTTCGTCTTCCCCGGCAGGCGGATCTCCAATCCTGCTAGAAACTCAAGCGAACTCACGAGTTGATTCACCGGAACGGCAGCGAAATTCGAGAGGAAATTGGTTGTGAACTCACCCAAGGATGCGCTCGTCGGTTGCGGAACGCTTGATGCCCTGACGTCCCCCCACAGCCGAAGCGGGATGGTATCTTCGACTTCTCGTTTACTATCCTGGCCGGTCGAGGGAATATTCTTGGCCTTCGGCTGGGTATCCTTGCCCTGGGCACTTCTTAGAAACGGGAAAGGAGTGCTGATGAAAAAATCGAGGAAGAACTTTCGTTCGCTGTTTGCCGAACTGGCTGCCACCTGTTCAAAGCCTACGATTGCGCGGGAATACTCTCCTGCGACGTTCCTTGCTGTTTCCAGAAAGATATCGGGTACTTTGTAGACGTGGTCGGGGCCCTGGTCGTCAGCGCAATCACAGCCCACTGCGGCTGCGCAACCGGACAGGCCACTTAGGTCCACCTTGCGAACAACCTCTCGGTATCCCTCAGCCCCGGCGAGCAGTATATGTAGCCGGGATTTACCAGAAGTCGAATTCGTCCCAGACTCCGCCGAGAAAATCGTTGCACAGACCTTGAAGTTCCCGTCTGCTGCTGCCGTGCCATAGCCGATTACCTTTTGATCTGGGTCTTCAATCAGGACTCTCGTGCCTTGGATCGCCTTCCGGCTTTCCGTATCGCAGACCTTACCTTGGACAGAAATTGTCCTGGAACCCCCCTCGGGCAAGAGCACAACCGTTGCGGTGCCGGTGACCCCGCCGAGCATCGCCTTCACAGTCACTCTGCCAGCTGGTGGCAATTTGTTCTCCTCACGCTTTGGAACCGTATAGCATCCTTTTTTTTCGTCAATCGAGCCGCTGCTGGGGTCACTCGGATCAAGAGACCACTTTAGATCTTTCAGATCTGCGCTGCCCGGCGACGGCGTGGCCTTGAACTGAGTGCATTTTGGAGTCTTGGTGTCCGACTTCTTTTGCGAAACCAAAGTCACAAGTGACGGTTCAACCTTCAGAGCAGTCAACCCCGTATTGGTTGGATTCTCCTGAGCTACCGCCGGGATCAGAAAAATAGTCAGAACAAAAAGAAATGTCATAGCCCCTCCTTTGCGGCACATACATGACCTCTCCACCTGCCAGCATTCATCTGCACATCAAACCACTCACCCTCTCGGGTGTTCCGCCGAAACCTAATGGGCTGTCCTCATCTCAATCCCTTGGCCCATTGCTTACCTTTCGCGGTGTGACCTATAGCCGCCGACATCCCCTCCAATGCGACTTCGGACTCTTGGCTGGATAGCTCGTAGTATCAATCTCATGACGGCTTCCCTGTTGTAACGTCAGAATTCTCCGGACTCCAAGCGATGCAGATTACCAATGCGGCTTGGGCACGGAGGTTCGCTCTTTGAAAGGCTCATTGAGAAGATTCACCTCCAGCAATGGCTTTCTCCTCACAGAGTCAGCCACCTCCTTTGCTGCGAGGAGTCACCCAGTCGGGTCAACCTACACGCCGAGATGACTTGAAACAGAACTCAAACGAGGGCACCTTGAGAATAGGTGTCGATTCCCGTCGGGGGAAACGGATACAAGTCGGGAGTTGACCGATGATCGGACGGAGCGGCTAGTGGGTCAAGAAAAAAATGATGATTGGAAATGATTAATCAAGTCCATGAGTCAGATCCCGACCTTCCGTACGCCTCCCACCACGTTGCCGCTTCTGCGAGGATTGTCAATGGCCCAACGCGAATGCCGTCGACTTTTGTATCGTCCGTCGATGTGGGTGGTAGGAACTTGCAGTCGGGAAAGAGGCGTTCGATTATTTGCCGGGAGTTAGTGATGGCAAGGAGCTTCGCTGCCCCGATTGAGACTCTGTCGAGAACTTCGAAATGTTTGCCGGTATCGGAGCGGATTCGGAATCCTGGCCGGTCAGGAATATGGTCGATGCCGTCAAGAACGAGGATTTCTTTCAAGTCGATCACGGCCTGGGTGAACACTTCTTCGGGCTCCGGTGAGTGTGGTCGGCGCCAAGTCTTTAGCCGCTCATATTCGGACATGGATGTGCCTTTCTGCCCATCGGCGACATCCACAGCATACCCCCAGCACATCTTATTCCGAGTCCGTATTGTTCGAATCAGTGCCGATACTTCAGCTGCTCTTCTCTACCTTCAGCCTCAGCTCTCGATATGCCTCCAGATGAGTGCCTCCCTCCGCCAAAAATATCTTGCTTTCCCATCGAATGCCCGCCAGCGCTCCGTTATCTACCAACGTTGGCAGCATGAATTCAGCCCCGGCGGGAAATAAATCCGCTATTTCTCGCCTAGCCCGCGCTATCGCAATCAACTTCGCCGCCTCACGTACGACGTGATCAAGCACTGGGTATTCTTCTCCGGTACCCTCGATTATTGCATCTGGCAAAGGGCCATACAGGTCGTGACAGCGAATACGGAATCCAGAGCGTTTATCAAATGCATCTATTCCATCCAGGACAAGGCTCTCCTTGAGATCAGTCACCAACTGTGCAAACGCTTTCTCGATCTGATGAATTTGCGTTCTCCGCCACTTCTGGATCTTTGTAGCTTGAGGCATTGGAATCGCTGCGACTCCTGGGCGCGCACACTGACGCGGGGGAAACGGTGTCCGCCTTATAGATGGAAGCGGGTAAGGATGAAGCTGAGATCGGCCTGCCTGGCGGCAACTCGACAGAAATCATGAGCAAGCTTGCGAATCCGTCGTATCGTCCACGCCATCCTGCGTTTCCACGATATCGACACTATCACAACTCTCCCCAAACGATTCCATCATCTGGATGAAGCGTTCGGCATCTCCATGACTTTCAAACGGCCCCGCATATTGTCCTCCTCCTTCGCGCAGATAGAATCCTTTTCCTCTCATATTGAAGCCCCTTCCCATCCTCTCTGATGGCGTCGACTCCAAGCTGTGCGGCGCCCATCACGGCACACCCGGCCCGGGCTATCCTCGTCTGAATCTGAGTAAGTTGGTTAAGGCGGGGATATTGCACCCAAGCCGGGCGATCTCCGTCTGGATCTAAGGAATCTGCAAAAGGCGGGGACACATTAACAGTGGACCTGACAAGGCACTAAAGCAACACAATTGGGGTAGGTGGGCAGGCGAGATCCCGGCGAGTGCCAGCGCGGTCAGCGGCGAAAAGGCGGATGAGTCACCGGCAGAATGGCATCGATGGCCTCGTTTGGAGAAGCGTCCCACCGCCAGTCAACCCACCCTTTGACGAGATTGCACTCTGGTTTTTCGGCAATGATGGTCAGTCTGGATCCTGGACTATCGAGATTTTCCCGCTCGTCAGGACGCCACCTACAAATTTCGAGTAGGCGAATTCCTGCGGATTACGTTCTTGTACATGTGCGGCAGTGAATGCGATCAAGCGGAGGATTCCCCCGTGGCAATTCTTTCTCCAAGGCAATAAGGGCCAATGAGAGCCTGAAGGCGCGGTTGACCGCGATAGAAGCGCTCCTGACAAAAATGAGAGGCCCCCGGGAGGATCGCTTTACACACAAGCGAAATTGATCGGTCCATCGGGAGATACGTCTATGCCCTGGTTCAACACCCAAGTACACTTCAGGTTTGATCGACCCTCAATCCTCTCCAACGCTCCGGTTCTCTCTGGCGTTTATGGGCTCTTTCGCACGAAACAGTGGATCTATTTCGGAGAGAGCGAAAACATGCAGCAGAGCCTGCTAGAGCACGTGGACGGAGACAACCCGGACATCCTTAAGATGGCACCCACGCACTTCACTTTTGAGGTTTGGTCCGGCAATAAGAGAATCGCTCGCCAGAATCAGCTGATCCAGGAGTTTAGACCAGTCTGCAACCAGAGACTGGGCTAAAGCACCGCTCTCAACAACTGTGCCGCCGGCATTTCATTGGGCCGGTAAGCAACACATTTCGGGAGCGACTCTGCGGGCGGAAGCGAAATCAAGATGGCCAAGGCGTCATGTGCTGTGATCTAACGGTGGAAATGAAGGTGGGGCAGTCGAGATTAGTCTGACAAAGGAGTCGGTGAGGGGCGGACCCTCAGCCAAACCTTCTCCCGGCTACCCCATAATGGCAGCAGTGACAGATCCTGTCGTATGACGGAAGTCACCCATTGATGCATATGCAAGGCCGGTCAATTTGCCACCAGAACGCACTATTCCTCCCTGCGCCAGGAGGGTAATGGCATCCTGGTCGAATTCGTATCTTGATCCCGCGAAAAGGAACCGAGACAAATACCCTATGGCTCAGGGCAGACCACTGATAATCTTCCGGTACTCATCCTCCGGGAAGGCACGGAAGGTCTCAGTGGCAATGCTTCCCTTCGATGCTGTTGCCAGTGCGGTTTTAGCCATCGCCGCGTCGTCGGGCGCTTCGGAGATCACGACGATGTCGTATTGTCCGGTCACCATGTAAAAACCTTTGACCGTTCCACCTCCAGACTGAACGAGTTTCTTGAAGGCGTCTAAACGTGCGGGGCTCTCTTTGATCTTTTTAATGCCCTCCTGCGTCCATTTTCCCAACGTAATATAGGTTGGCACGGAGCACCTCCTGTGTGACTGGTGGGTTGGATTCTTGAATTCTAGTTCAAAAGGTTAGGCTCCGGGGGATCAGATCGCAATGGGATTCATGCAAGCTTTGAGGAAGTCACAGAATCCTGGCTAGATTCCTCTTCACCTGGGGCCGCACCGGTCATCGCGTCTCCGCACGCATCAGAAAGTCTTTGCCTGCACTCGGGCAAAAGCGGGACAATGTGCGAATATACAGTCGAATGCGATCAAGCGGAGAGAGTGCCAGGAAGATCGCGTTCTTGCACACTCTGATCAATTCGAGCGCGTGTGTTGTGTCTTGTGGAGGAGCTGGACTGTGGGAGGCCAAATCGAGAAGTCGCCTGTATCTACTCGGCTGGTCCGCTGGACGGCAAGAGTCTGGAGTATCTGCAGCATCGGACTGCTGCTCGGTTTCGTCGTGGGGGAAGGCATCAATCCCAAGACTTCGGGAGAAGCCCTCGGACTTCTCTTTTTCCCACTCGGAATCTCCGTGGGAATGGTTCTGGCATGGTGGAAGGAAGGACTTGGAGGGAGTGTGACGATAGGAAGCCTGGCAGTCTTCTATGTCATTCATCTCGCTACTGCCGGTTCGCTCCCGAGAGGAGCTGCGTGGTTGGTGTTTGCCGCTCCCGGATTCCTTTTCCTGCTCAGTTGGCTTCAATCTCGCAGGGCGCCCGGATCGCCTACCCAGCATTCAGTAGGTTGAAAGATTATTGAAATCCTATTATCTCGGAATCGAGCGGACTTAGAATGGTATCGCTACGCATTCCCCTCGTAACAGGCGCTGGCGAGTAGCCAGATCTCAATTCTCGCCCTGCTATCATGAGGATCTGTGCTTGGGGTGGTGAATGGTCGATACTACGCAGCGCTCTTTCGCACTTGCCAAGGTGAGAACAGATGCGGCCCCTTCTCCTTGTCCTGCTTTTCGTGCCGTTATGCCCAGGTGACGGACACGCCCAGGTACGGACGAGGGTGTATGTCGAGATCAACCCCTCACCTTATTTCATCAACTTTAGATCACTGCTGCGGGAGGCCGCCGATTGGCTGTTTCTCGGAGGGGGGCTGATCTGTGGTATTTGGATCTCGATAAAAACACGATTTCTCATCCATTAAAGGCATATCCGATTAGGCGCTATGGAAGATTGAATCCGTCAGGAAAGGACTGAGGTAGGAGATTTGCTCGCCAGCACGATCACCTGCGTCCGTCAGGGACGATTGACGCAGGCGGGAGTGAGGCTTGACGCAACATTCAATTCGATTTTCATGTGACTCCATAAACACCAAGAGCCGCCCCGTAAAGCGGCCCCCGATGTTGAATCATATGCCGTTTGTGAAAGATCATAAGAATCAGTCCAAATACTTATGAGGCAAAATCTGAGCCAGAGTTGCGACCGGCGGACTGGATTTCGCAGAGACTGTTCGTAAGTGCTATGACGGGAAGAGTTACGGGAACACCAATGATTTCCTGCTAGAAGAGCGGGCAATGACAGTCCAGATCTTCATCGCATTCAATATGTAAATGACTGTGACAAGTGATGCTGAAATGATCTGTCGTAATCAGCGTATTTCAATGAACTTTCAACACATGTGCCCACTGACGGACGCTTGACCTATAGCTGTCAAATGCTCCGACACAGACAACGAGCTATCTGCCAGGGCAGATCCTGCCTATCATCGTAGCATTCTCTTATAGGCCTTTTTTGCAGGGGCTTTTGCGAGAGATGGCACTGTTGGGCGGATAGGCAGGTGTATTCATGGCAGAAGAACTCAACTCCCACCAGTGCGACTTTTCAAGTCCGGCACAAGGTTGGAGGAGGAGTATTGCCAGTTTGCGCTGCCTATAATTGAGCGACGATTACCGCAGGCGGGTGTGAGGCTTGCCGCGACACTCAATTCCTTCTTTAAGTGATAGCCCTCTCAGTACAGAATCGAGATCCCTTGAAACTTAATAGCTTCCGAAGAGACAATCCTCACGGAGGGGAATTTTCAATCCGCCAGTGCGCCTGGCTGGACCTTGATGGAAGGATCTGCAGGACTTATTGACACTGAAAGAGGAGGAACACCGTGGAGGAAGAATTCAGGAAAAACGTCGGCAATCGAGCAATAATTAGTTTTGGATCGAAAGACGATCGTGCTGACGGGAAGGTTGTTAGAATCGAGAACAGTTACGTAGTTTTGGGTGAGCCACCGACTGTGCTTTATGTCCCGTACCGGAATATCGCGTACGTTCAGTTTTTCAAAGCCGGGGCTGACGTGTAGCAAGGTTATGGGGCAATATCCATTGACGTCACGCTATGCAAAGGCGGGCGTTTGGATTACCGCACCGCTCAATGCAATCTTCACATGACCATTTCACGATTCGTGAGAGGCGTGTTCATGAAGAAGCGAACGCGATGCCACAGCTGGAAGACTGCGAAAGAAGAAGGGGAAATGACGAAGGCGCTCCTCGTTCTATTATTGGCGTGGAAGACATTAAACGTTGATTAAGGCTGGCATACTTTGCCTTACGTGTGGGAGGTCCACTTCCCGGTTGGCAGGGGTGGGATTATCTTTTCCTCGGGTGTCGCCAGTGGGTCCGGGAAGTCGAACCACAAATTTGAGCAATAGCTCCCAATTGGGCAAGATCAACCTCGTTGTGTCCTGCGAGACCGCATGTGCGAATGGCCGCAATCACCACATCTGCACGTTCAATCTTGCCGATGAAGTCTGCTGCGCCCCCCGTGTCGCAGATGACAGGCAGCTTTTGGGGAGCAGGGGGGGTGCTCCTATATAGGAGCGGGGGGATTACTCCCATGTATGAGAAGGAATCTTTACGCTGAAATCATCGGCATGCATGTTCCATATTGCTCGCGTGTGTGGTCAATATTGCTCACCCCCACCCTTTCAACCGGCACAACCAGGCCCTGACGCGAACGATACAGTAGGCGGCAGCTCAGCCCTGTCTCTGCATTACCTCAATCGCGGTCACCAGGTGCAGCTCCCATGCTGTCCCTCGCCGATTCCGTGGACGGCCGGATAATTGCCTTGAGCGAACGCTGATGTCCGCACCGATGGATTCTTATCACAGGCACTTGCGAAAAGCCGTGCAGGCGATTCGTTCTGGTGCCACCACCGCAGCGGAAGTCATGCCTTGGCGCTGCTCATGGTTTCCTCAGCACATTTGGATCACCTTGACCGTTGTCTCAGTAGCCCGACAGCCATCGTGGCGACCACAGAAAACAGGAGCAAGCCCAACACGAAGTGCATCCCGTCGGGAGCAGGATTCGTGAAAGAGGCCGGGAAAATCTTGTATGTCCTCTTGAGAAACTCTTGATTTCTGAGAGCGCGTACATTCGCACCAAAGATCCAGGGCAACCACCAACTCTGGATCTGCATCAAAGCCCACACTCCGTATCCGATCAACGCCACCCACATCATCCAAAGCCATCGCCTTACGAAGGCTACGGCAAACAACAATACTGGCAGGAGCAAAGCTAGGGCAAACCCCAGTGCCTGTAACGCTCCTCCTTCACCAACTATCTGGATCAGGCGCTTGCCGGGTTGATCGTTCCAAGAGCCAAGAGGAAACCAGATGATAGCCTGGAAATATGCCGCCAGGATGATCTGAATAACTAAGGACGCCTTCAGCCAGCGCATGATATCGGATGGTATCACAGCACCGGGAATGGATTTGCGAATTGCGCCTCATCGCAGGCCAGCCCGTCTCAACGGCCAGCCGGTTGCTGCCCAAGCTAATATTGAAATCAGTATGCGCCTGTATTGAGACCGCATGGTGAGGGTGTCGTGGTTTTTGTCAGTGATCAGAGGGCGTTGAGGGCGAACGTTAGACGAGATTGGTGGGCCTTGACTGTACCGGTTGTCACCTGCCAGGAATCGACATTTCCCAACCTTTGATGTCCGCATCCTCCCCTTCTCCGCCAGGAACCCCATCTCGCCCGTAGGATAAGAGGTCATACATCCCAGGTTTTCCAGGACATCTGTATAAAAAAGAACGCCCCCACGGATCTTTGGGAATTTCCTGCCTTGAGATGTACGGTCCCCGCCAGGATGTCAGTCCAGGGTTAATTATCAAAGCATCCAGACCCTCCGCGGTGGTTGGATAGCGGGCTGTGTCATAGCGGAATAGCTGGAGCGCTCCCTCCATCTCCTTGATCTGGATCTTGGCGATCTGCGATTTCCCCCTGAGACCAGGAGTCCATAGTTTTGGTGTAAACAACAGAAAGGCAAGGACGGCGATGATGCCCACAATCAGGAACGACAAGACTCTGGATCGTCTTCGAATCTTCATGCTCCCTCCAGCCCTGACAGTGGGAAGAGTGCAGAACTGGGTGCTGCCGGGGAATGACGCCTATTATAAGGATGAAGTCTCCTGCCAAAAAGTCTACGCGAAGAATCGAGGAAGATCCGGCTAGTATGGACTTATGACACCGCTGACTGATCCGAAGGCACAGCAGCTATGGCATAATCCCATATGCGTCGGCGATTCTTGATCGTGTGCGCGATACTCCTTGTCATCGCTGCCAGCATGGCACTGATCAGATACCACCGCTTGGGATGGGGCGGTTACTGGAGCATCGAATTTGTCCTGCCTTGGCGTCGATAGCACCGCAACTCGACCTGCGAGCGGGTCACGGGTAGGCTCTCTGAGATAACTGACACGAGGAAACCATCAAAAGACCAGGAGTTCTTGCCGTTGGTATCATCCTAGGGCTCCTTGCTGGCGTCGCTGGCCGCATTCGAGGGTGCAGACGCCGCAGGCGACATATTTCTGTCGTCTCAGTTCCTCTTCTTTACCACGCTGATGGCTTTGAGGACGACGGCATTCTTCGGAATCACCGGCCCGTAGTCGCTGCTGAAGCCTTGGGGTGCTGCGCCGCGAAAGCCGGTAGTTCCCTTTAAGCGGACCTCCGTGATTCTCTTCCCGAGACGCGGGTTCTTCCATTCGAATGCAAAGAATGTAATGGGATTTTCCCGCTGCCCTCCGAGCGGTACTGCGTCGGCGCCGTAGCAATAATCCCACTCCGACCGGCGGCTCGCCCAATTCCACTCCTCGATATTGACGCCGTAGCGGAGGGGAAGGGTTGTGACAAAACCGTCTTCGTAGATTACCTCATACCATCCGAGGAGATCGGCGGTATCGTCCTGATCCCAGAGCAGCGCCCACCCCGGCCGGGTCGTGGCCGGCCGCGCGGAAGCGTGCAGGAAGATCAGGCTGGTGGCGTCTTCGCCGATGGGAATTGCACCGGAATCCTTCGGCAGTCCTGTCTTTTCCGCGCCGTCGGTTCCGACAACGATCGCAACCTTCCCGGCATGCCCGGATAATTCGAACGGCACTTTACCGAGCGTGGCTGTGGCGCTCTCCATGCCGGCCAGGTTGATGCCTAAACCCGGTACAGCCGGCCCCATATTGAAGGCCGCGGCGATCTGGACTGGAACGATCGACGCCTCTGTCGCGCTCGGTGGTTCTTCGCCCCGGAACCGCGTTCGAATCTCCGGCATCATGGACTGGATCACGCCGGAAAGATCCGGGCCGTAGAGCGCATCGTCGCGCCAGAGCATATTCGCGCCGCCCAAGAAGTCGGATAGCTGGTCTTTCCCGAAGCCGATTTCATTGGTCGCGAACCAGACCGAGGGCGCCCCGCCGATAATGGAGGAGCGCTTCATGCGGGCCTGCCAGTTCTCCGCGTAGGGATGCAGGTTGCCGAAAACCTGCTGGAATCCCATCTTGTCGAGTTGGGCCTCAAAACCTTCGACCTGATCTCCTTTCCAGCCCGTTGGTGAAGTGCCGTCTCCGGTATCGAACGTCGACCAGAACCAATTGAAAATCAGCACGTCTTTCGGGATGAGGCGGCTTACCTGCTCCGGAGTCATTCCACCCGCTACCTGATACGTGAACCCGTCCGGGGCTTTCCTGGTATGCAGACCCTTGCCGCTTACGCCTTCCAGCAGCCTGTCGCCCCAAATGATCATCGAGATCCCCTTGCTGGCCAGGTAATCGTGAATGATCCGGACATCCTCTCCAAACCGTTCACCGATGTCCTTGTCTTTGCACCTGGGGCACAGTCCGACCGGCTGGAACAGTTCGTCGTGCCCGGCGTGGACCCATTTCGGCTTGAGCAGGTCGATGTACTCGTCAAATACGTCGAAGAGCAGTTTGTAGCTCGCGGGATTCGAGGGGCAGTACACGCCGGGCCACTTCGTGTCGGGTGTTTCCGACAGATCCGGGTGCGCGGTCATGAGGTAGTAGCAATGCGTAAAAGATGGCAGCTCCGGAATCAGCTCGATGTGATATCTCTTGACCCAGCGCGCCAGGTCGGCGACCTCTTCCTTCTCCAGGTAACCGCCATCGGCAGTGTCCTGGTGCGTGGAATTCGTTTCCCAATCGTGCGGCGTGCCGGGCGGGGAATGGCGGCGCGAGTAATTGGTATCCTGAACGAATTTGACCCAGCCGGTGTTCAACTCGGGATGCCTGTCAAAACGCATGGACGCATTCATCTCCATGATGAGCGTGTTGTATTTGTATAAGGCCATGAAATCCCGGATGAAGCGCTTAAAGAAAGGGATGTTATTGCGCCCGGGGATGTAGAGCTTGATGCCGCGAAACGGCTTGGCCGGCCAATCCCGCACGTTCACCCCTTTGAAGCAGAGCTGATCCTGCTCGCGTCGAGCGAGCTGCCGCAGGGATTGCATCCCGTAGAAAGCTCCGCGGTCGTCGCTGCCGGCCACGAGCGCGATGTTGCCGCTGGTTTGGAGAACGTAAGCCTCCGGCCCGGGATCGCGCACGCTCACGGACAGGCCATGACTTCCGCAATACGACCGCACCAGGGGATTAGCGGCCGATCCGATTACGATCATGCGGCGGTCGGGATCCAGCTTGCCCACCCGCTCGGTTTTCAGATGAACCGCAAATCGATCACCAAGATCGTCGGCAAGAGACTGGGCCAGGAACAAGTCTTCCTCTGAAGGAAACGCCGGGATGGCAATGACGGCCTGTTCATTAAGAACGAAATCGCTGCCGGATTGGACGATTTCACGAGGCGTGGGGAATATCAAAGAACGCTCCCTGGCCTCTGCACCGCGGCATACCACTAAGATTGTTGCAGCGATTAAGAATAGTTTTCCGAACCGAGACTTTTGCACCATTCCTCCTTACGTAAGAAAATAGACAAGGGAGATGGCAGGCGCGTTCCGCTTCCCCCACATCCCCGGCAAATCGGGCCACCAGAAGTGCGTTTCGACCGCCGTCACGAGATCGAAGAAGTCATTCGAAAACGGCAACTCAGATACCGACGCCTCCCGAATCTCGACGCGACCTGCTTCGATCGACCGGCGGTTCACCCTCGATGCCACGCCCGCGCTGTCTTTTGAAAAGTCGCCTCCGTAGACCTTTCCCTCGCTCGCCCTCGCAGTAAGCTTGCTGATCGTTTTGCCTCCACCACAACCCACATCGAGAATCGCGTCCCCCTTCCCCACCGAAACGTGCGACAAGCCCCAGTCCGTTACCGCGGAATGCCGCGAGTTCATATTCCACAGGATTAGGCGGCCCAGCCATCCGTGAGGCTTTTGGCATTGGGCCACAAGCGGATTACCTATGGTGACCGTCGTTTTCGTCATGGATCTTCCCCACCCAATGGTAGAACTGTACTACTTGGCGATCTCGAAGTCCTGCCCTCTCGCCAGGAAGATGAGCCTCAATATCATCCGCGTCGCAGGCGCAAACGTCATCGACAACTCGTTCTCCTTGGCGCGGACCGGCAACACGTGCCTCCGCGTGTGGTCAAACGAAGAATCGAGCTTCGTGAACTTAACGAATCGTAATGGTCCCGAGATCCAGTGGCTTGTCGCTACGGCCGCCGGGAATCTCTGGAACGACCACCTTTATGCCCGAGTAAGATTGCAGGGACAGAGGATTGATGATCCGGAACGCGTTCGCCGGGTCGCCGTAGAGAACAGTTCCGCTTGACACTGCATTAGCGGGACTGTACTATATCCGACATCGTTATATCGCATGCGGATATACTACCCTCATTGATTGTGGAGGAGACATGTCGACCGGTAGCCGCAGTGTCAAAGAACTCCTGCCGCTCACACCCGCTGTCTTTCACATTCTGCTGGCCCTGGCTGATGGTGACCGGCACGGCTACAGCATCATGCAGGAGGCAGAATTCCGGACCCAAGGAAAGATCAGACTTGGTCCCGGAACGCTCTACGGATCCATTAGGCGCATGCTAGCGGACGGCCTGATCGAGGAAACCGACGAGCGGCCCGACGCCGCGCTGGACGACGAACGACGACGTTATTACCATCTCACGAATTTCGGCAGACGCGTGGCGGCGGCGGAGGCCGAACGGCTGCAGAGCCTGGTTGTCGAAGCGCGCGCCAAGAAACTGCTCCACACCTGATGGGAATAACACGATGGCAACCCGGCTGAAGAATGCCACGTTTGCTGATGCGCTTTATCGTTCTTTGCTCCTGGTGTATCCAGCTGAATTCCGTCGCGAATACGGCCGGGAGATGACCCTCGCCTTCCGCGACCGATATCATCATCAAATGACAAAACGTGGCCTGGCGGCCGCTTTGGGGTTTTGGCTCAACGCGGTTGCGGATGTCATTGTGACGGCCCCTGGAGAGCATATGCAAGTTCTGTGGCGAGATTGTTTGTATGCGTTGCGGATCATGTGGCAATGGCCGACCTTCTCCATAGTAGCCGTGACCGCTCTCGCTTTAGGGATTGGGGCGAACAGCGCGATTTTCAGTGTGGTAAACGCGACCCTGCTGAAACCGCTTCCATACAAGGAACCGCAGCGCCTGATCTGGATTTCCGGTTCAAACCTTCCCGGCGGAATAAAGGACGAGAGCGCTTCCGGCCCGGATTTTCTCGACTGGCGAAGCCGGAATCACTCCCTCGAGGACCTGACGTGCTTTGCCGGATGGCAACCTGTGCTCACGAATCAGGGCGAGCCCGCGAGGATTCCTGGAGGCGCCGTATCTGCTGGCTTCTTCCATGTCCTCGGTGTTCCAGCTACGCTGGGCCGCACTTTTGCACTTGAGGACGATCAGCCGGGCAAGAGCCAGGTCGTAGTGCTGAGCTATGGAACCTGGCAGCGGTGGTTCGGCGGCGATCGTCAGGCATTGGGGAAGAGCATCACTCTCAACGGCAGTCCTTACACGATCATAGGCGTGATGCCCGCACAGTTCCTCTTTCCGAGTGCAACACCATCGGAAATCTGGACCGTTTACGACTCTGCAACCCTCGCAAAGCGAGGCCGCAGGGGCGATCACCTGGGTGTCATCGGTCGGCTTAAGAACGGCATCAACCTGCCGCTGGCGCACGCGGAACTGAACGCGATCGCCGCAGCCTTGGAAAAGGAGTATCCCGAAACAAACACGAACTGGCGGATTAACACGAAGCCCTTGCTCGAGCGTGCCGTAGGAGCGGTAAAGCCGGCCATATTCGTGCTGCTCGTGTCGGTAGTCTTCCTGCTGTTGATTGCCTGCGCGAACGTGGCAAATCTACTGCTCGCGCGGTCGACGTCACGTCAGAAGGAGGTCGCGCTGCGTATCGCACTGGGAGCGGACAGGCGCAGGTTGATCCGCCAACTGCTCACTGAGAGCGTACTGCTTGCGCTAGCGGGAGGCACACTGGGACTCATACTGGCGTATGTAGGAGTCAAAGGTCTCGTCGCCATCTGTCCCGCCGATGTGCCGCGCATCAGAGATGTGGGCATCGATCGGACAGTACTCGGCTTCAACTTCCTCGTTTCCTTCTTCACTGGAATCATCTTCGGCCTCGTGCCGGCACTTCAGTCTTCCACTCCGGACATCAGTAAGGCCCTGACCGCGCGAGGAACAAGCCAGGGGCGACGTGGCGGCAGGATGCGAAATGCTCTCACAGTCGCGGAACTTGCGCTCGCTGTGGCGCTGCTGATCGGCGCGGGCTTGCTCGTCAAAAGCTATCTGAAGCTCGCGTCGGTAGATCCCGGCTTCAGTTCCAAGAATCTGCTGACGTTCCGGCTCTCGCTACCCGCCACGAAATACTCCGACGGAATGAGCGTGGTAACTTTTTATGAAGCCCTCCTTGAACGTCTTCAGGCTCTGCCTGGAGTGCGAGCTGCGGGGGCAGCCAGTGACCCGCCGTTTCTGTCTGACAATTACTGGTCGTTCACGGTGCAGGGCCGTCCACCACTCCCTCCCGGCACGAATCAGGACGCGCAGGCCAGCATCGTGACTCCTGATTACTTCAGGACCATGGGCATTCCGTTGCGAAGAGGACGGATGTTTTCCAACGCGGACAATCGCTCGTCCGCGGCAGTTGCCCTCATTAGTGAGACGATGGCCCGGCGACACTGGCACGGCGAGGATCCGATCGGTCATCGCCTTGCATTCGACGTCTCCGAGAAGGGGCCGAACTGGCGCGAAATCGTCGGCATCGTGGCGGATACGAGATCCTTGGATCTCGGCGCTGAAGCCTATGCCCAGCTTTACGTGCCGTACGATCAGCTTCCACAGCGAGGCATGACACTTCTGCTGCGCACGGAGGGGGACCCGATGACGGCACTGCCGGACGTCCGCGCGACCGTGTATTCACTCGATAAGGAACAGCCTCTGCATAGCGTGAGACCGATGCGGGAGGTACTCGCGAACTCCATAGCCCAACAGCGACTCAGCACTCTGCTGCTCAGTATCTTCGCGTCATCGGCGCTGGCGCTGGCCGCAATCGGCGTCTACGGCGTCATGGCTTATTCGGTCAGCCAGAGAACACATGAAATGGGCGTACGGATCGCAATGGGTGCGCAGCCTTTCGATGTGCTGAAAATCGTAGTAGGTCAGGGGATGTTGCTGGCACTGATCGGGATTGCGATCGGGTCGGGACTCGGGCTGGTCCTGACGCGCCTCATGGCCAACCTGCTTTTCGGGACGGAGCCGCACGATCCGGCGGTATTTCTGTCGATCATTGCGCTACTCTCGGCAGTGGCTTTCCTCGCCTGCTACGTGCCGAGCCGTCGCGCGATGCTCGCGGATCCCGTCGTCGCACTTCGCTGCGAATAAGGAAGCACTGTCACAATTGACTATTCTCGGCGGACAGATCAAGATTTTTGTCTGGCTGGTGCTGGACTCCTTCACTGAACTTTGACCTAAAGGAGCTGTCCCAATGCGTCTACGTTCCTCGTTTTCCCTCTCGATGGTTTTCGCAAGCGCGCTGATTTTTGCACAAAGCGAACCCCCGCCTCGCGGTGGCGCCGCACTCAGGATCGACGGAAAGGCCGTCACTATTGACTACGGTCGTCCGGCCCTCAGGGGAAGAAAGATTGTAGACCTTCTGAGCAAGCTTCCGCCGGACCGGATCTGGCGGGCGGGCGACAACCAGGTTACTATGCTGACGACCGAGGGCAGGATCTCGGTCGGCAACGCGGAGGTTTCTCGCGGTATATATAGCCTGTATGTCCATATCCCCCAGGACGGCGACTGGTCGCTGGTGTTGAACAGCGATCCCGGCATCGAGCTCATAAAGATATATCCGAAGGCTCCCGACCGCGTCGCCCACGCGTTCTGGCCCCGCCTGGACGGCTACACGAAGAACATCGCCGATAAGGAAGTCGCCAGAGTTCCCATGCAGAAGGAAAGCGTATATTCGCCGATCGACCTGTTCACAATCACATTGGATCCCAAAGGCAACGGTGGTTTGTTGAAAATGTCGTGGGGCGAGACAAGCTATTCCGTCGATATCACGCCCGCCAAGTAGGTAACAGTCATGGCGCGCAATCAGGACCGCATCGCGCCCCAGTGAGGGGACTAATGCCTCATTAGAGTCCACGCTCACAGCACCACCGCCCCGCTTTCGAGAACCGCGCGCACGGGCAAACTGCACCAGGATCCGACGCATCACGTTGGCGTCGACGCTTCGGGCGCATACGTCATCCGAAACTGCACGGTCTATGGCAGGGACCATTCCGTCACACATGGACTTTTGGCGACATCCACCGGTATGATCAGCGAAATCCTTGTGCTGGAAGAGGTGACTTATTGTGGACCGCAACGATTCAAAGTTGGTGCTGCGTGATCTACCCATCTTGATGTGGTTTCTCGGCCTGGTCTTTGCAGGCGTTGGAGGACTCGGCTTCTTTCAAGGTGGGCCGCCGATCCTGCTGGCTTTTTCTGCGATAGGGCTGGCCTTCCTGCTTTTTACGAGCGTTCTGACCATCACGGCCGTCCGGGTCACACGCACTCTGACGCTGGAGTATCGTTCGGCGCTGCTCCACAGGCTCAAACAGATTTCGTTCGACGAAATTGTCGGCATCGGCGTCGAACGCATCAGTAGTCCGAAAGGTTTCACCTACCGGGTGGCGTTAAAGCGGAAGGACGGACAGGTGATCCCGTTGCGTTCGTCTTCCTCCACCGGTTCGGGGAAGAAAGAACGGCAGGCCAGCCAATTACGTGACTTCATCGGCGTCCCGGCATTCGACACGACTCCTACCGGGATGGCCTATGCCGCGCTGGCATCTTACATAGACAAATTCCACGAGACGAACGATGTGCACTGGCAGATTCAGCCCATAGCTCCCGCTCGCTGGCACTCGCCGGATTTCAAGATTCCAGGCGGGTTCCTGATCATAGCGCAGAAGGCCGAAAATCAGGCCTCACGAGGCTTTCTGGCATCCTTGGGCAGTATGTTTTTCAAGCAAATGCTATCAACCCATTTCCATGCAGACGAAACGCCCGGCATTGACCAGGCCGGTATATTGGCTCCGCTCGACCCGGAGCTTGAACCGCACTTCATGGCCTTCACGAATGCCCCGCCCGCAGCTTGCCAAGTGCTCAATTCGAGGACTGTAAAGGTGCTCGCAGAGTGGGCCGGGCGCTACCCTATCGAGATGCTGCATAAGTCGTCGAGCTTCGGCCAGTTGACGGTATTGTTCGGCCCGAATGGCGTCTACGTTTCCCCGTCAAATCCTTTGCAGCCTGGCCAAGTGAACGAACTAGCCGCCTTGGGAGTGGCGTTGGTCAGGTCTCAGGGTGTCAGCCGTTCGGACTCGATTTCGGCGTGACGCTCGGGGAAGGGAGAAGCAAACTCAGAAGATTGGGGTGCACGCACTTCAGGAAGCACATGGGCGCCGTGAAGCCGTATCGAGTTTTGGCAATCCAGCATGCCGCCGGCCATAGGTACACCGGCATTTATTTGATCTGGGAATCTAGCGTCCGTCTGAATCTCTCTTGAGTTTCACGCATTCTGCCTGGATAGACTGCTCAGTACGGAGAGCCTCGAAAATTCAAATCTAATTGCCCTGACTTGGCGTACAATTTCGTACGTAACCAATCACCGATCGGTGTTGACACAGCGGAACTAACGCAAGACCTCGGGTCAGAAACTGGGGAGGGTGAGTCCATTTTCATCAATAAGAACGGGCGCATTTCCCTTCTATCGCCTCCAACCGTCCCCACAAACAGGCGGGCTGTTTCCATCATGAATCCCCTCAACCGCACTCGTCGCGCTTTTTTGAGATCCTCCGTCGCCCTAGCAGGTTCGACATTGCTCATGGATCGTTCGCTCCACGCGAAAGCGTGGGAATCCGCCCGACCACTAATCGCCTATGTCGGGACCTTCAGTTCTCCACTCCGCGATGTGTTGCCAACACAGGTGGACTTGCCGCCCGGCAATGGCCGCGGCATTCACCTGTTTACGGTGGACCGCGCCACCGGGGCAATGACACCCGCAGGCATCCATGAGATGGGCACGAGCCCGAGCTGTCTGGCTTTAAACACCTCCGGAACCCGCCTGTATTCAGCCAATGAAACGGATCGCAGTGGGGAAAGCAAGGAAGGTACGGTCAGTGCCTTCGCCATCAATCGAGCGGACGGGAAACTGGAGCTGCTCAACACCGTTCGTTCCGGAGGCGCTGGCCCTACCTTCGTGAGCGTCCATCCGTCCGGGCGATTCGTGCTGGTGGCCAACTATTTTGGAGGCTCCGTCGCAGTCCTGCCGATTTTTGCCGACGGCCGTGTCGGCGCCGCCACCGATATCAAGAAAGATGCCGGCAGAGTCGGGCCGGCCAGGGCGACCAACGCTCCACTGGGGAGCTTTGCCTTCAGTGGTCATGATCGGACTCAC
>DASQID010000784.1:0-9909 GCA_035631775.1 Acidobacteriota bacterium | reverse complement strand
AGGAACGCAAAGCTCCTTTGGTTGGGGCTGTGCTGCACCGGGTAATTCGTGCCGGATGCTGTGAGAGCCGCGGTCAGTATGGTTTGTAGCTCAAAGTGAGGATCTCGGGGGCCGGAGCTGACTCCGCCTCGTAGCGGAATGCGGACAATCTGCGTATCTGCCGTTTCCGACAAGCTGACATCGCCAGCAGAAGCACCAGGGATGCACAAAAGAAGAGAATGAAGAGAGGTGGCCGCCGCAGGAGAACCTGTTCCAGCTCTGTCATCGTGTAGGCATAATTCGTGAATCCGAACAGGTAAACCGGCCACAACAGCTTCAGATTCGCACTGCCCGGCGTGTAGGTACAGGTAAAGGGTATTCTGTCGAATCGAAGCAGCAGGACTTCGATCAGAATCAGAGAGAGGGTAGCGCAATACGCCGTGTGCACGGCTGCAGTCTGCCAACCCCATACCTTCAGATAGAACGGAAACGCCAAGCCGAGCAGCGGGAGAAGCCCGAGAGCAATCATCGACTTCCGGACTCCGGACAAACAGACCGACAGGTTGTTTCCATCAGTCAGTCTGAAAATCCAATTCGACGGCAGGTACGCGGGAAGCGAGAACACAACACGGAGTCCGAGGAGCACAAAAAAGCCCAGGACCAACGGGATCGACAACAATTCCGATCTCACAGCGAACACAGCTTCGAAACCGTGGCGCGTGAAGAGGGTTACCAGGCCCATCACTACGAATGCCAACCCGACGCCGAGATACGCACCAAAATAGGTTCTGTGGGTCTGAGAACGCACGAGCGTTTTGACTGTAAAGCAATATGTAGCCCGTTCTCTGGGGCTCCTCAGAAACAGGTGATGAAAAAGCCTGGCAGCCGGAGATTTGATCGCTGGATCGATTGCAGATCCGGCGCGTCCGACCGGGACGTTCTTTCGGAGCTGACGCTTGTAGGCAAGTATATACGAAATCACAAAACCCAGACCGGCGAGGCCGGACAGGGAATCATGATGTTCCAGGTTCAGTTGAACTTCATCACGTCAACAATGTCGCCCGCTATCTTTCGCGTATCTTCGTGTATGACCAGCTGCGAAAATACATCCTCCAGTGTACTCAGGTTCATGAGGTCCCTCAGGCTCTCCACAGAGCCGTCCGCCACCAGCGAGCCTCTGTGGAGAATAATGACCCTTGAGCAGACTTTCTCGACCAGTTCGAGGATGTGGGAGCTGAAGAGTATGACTTTCCCTTCAAGTGAGAGGGAGGCGATCAGGTTTCTCACGATGAGGGATGAGGTCACGTCCAGGCCGGACAAAGGTTCGTCCAGGATGAGGATGTCAGGGTTATGGAGCAGTGCCGCCGCCAGCAGTACCTTCTGCTGCATCCCCTTGGAGTAGGAGCTGAGCGCCGTATGGCGGTAGCGGCGAAGAGAGAACAAGTTCATCAGCGCGTCAGTCTTTTGAGCCAGGATCCTTTCGGGAATGCCTCGCAGCCGTCCAACCAGCTGCAGGTATTCACATCCAGTCAAAAATGGGTAGATAAGAGGCTCTTCAGGAACATATCCGAGGCGGGCTTTGTATTCCATAGGGCAGCGATTGATATCCTGCCCGTTCCAGAATACCCGGCCCTCAGACGGCTGCACCAGGCCCGTCAGGATTCTCACCGTCGTGCTTTTGCCTGCACCATTCGGCCCCAAGTATCCGGTCACCTCTCCACCTTTGAGGGCAAAGCTTACGCCATTGAGAACTGGGACACCCGAATACCACATGAATAGCCCACGAGCCTCGAGCATTTGTACTCTCCCTTGTGGAGGCCGACGGCGGCGGCTCTGATGACATCCTCCACTACTCATTAGTCGCCGGCCGGTGTCTGAACTTACAGAGCCCGAACAAATCCGACATCACCAGCAAGGAGTCGCGGGATCGGCGAAGGAAGCGGAGACCTGGAAGAGATTTGAACCGGAGAGACCTTCAAAGCTTCAAATACATGGGGTTTTATACCGCGCGACAAAACAAGTCAGATGTTTGACATCGCAGTCTGTGACTGGCCGCACATTGACTTCAGTCATCGGATAACGCACCATTATATTATAGGAGAGATAGGAACTATCAAAAGGGTGCCGGGCTGTTCTCAGTCGACCGCAACGATTTGAATCTCGATTTCGGATTCTGGCTGATCCCCTGATGCCGATTCTGACTATCGCAAGATTTACGCTGCCCGGGTGTGGATTTCAGACTGTTGTTAAGGTACAGAAAAGGAGATGGTATGAAAGTTCTTCGATCCACATTTGCGACACTTTTCGTGTTGCTGATCTTCACCGTGATGGCAAACGCACAGAGCGGTTTTAATGCCTATTTCGGCATGGGAACGATGCACGATGGTTCTACCAATCAGACAATCGACATCCTCGGCACCGGGACTCCGCAACCCACTTCTGCCTTGGGCGGCGTCTTCGGCACCTTTGGCGGCGGTGTGATGCTCAATCCTCATTTCGGAGTCGGGGCGGAAGTGGCCTTTCGATTTACGCAGGGAGATTACGCTGGAGCGGGATATCGGCCGGTTCTTTACGACTTTAACGGACTCTGGACCCCGACCATCGGACAGAAGCATGTCGTACCCGAGATCCAGGCAGGTTTCGGCGGCGCCAGCCTGAGGTTTTATGGCGGTGGGCAGTACTGCGACCCCTATACCGGGTTTTGCACCAACTACGCCGGGAGTTCCAATCACTTACAACTGCACACCGGCATTGGCCTCCGCTTCTATGTAAAGCCCCATTTGTTTGTGCGGCCTCAGTTCGACTATCACTGGGTAAGAAATCTCAACGAGTTCGCAAGCAACTCGGTACTGGCATACAGCATCGCGATCGGCTTCAGCTCGGATAATAGATAAGATAAAGGTGTCAGGCTGGATTTGCACCAATTTCCAGAGCGGGCGCGGAAGTGCTTTTGGCGCTTGGAAATCGGTGCAATTCTAGCCTGACACCTTTATTACACCCCGTCACTCTCCATTCCCCGAACGGATATTCCCATGGCAGATGCCTGTCCGAGCCTGGAGATTGTCTGAGAAGAATTCAGATCGCGGTTGCGGGAGAAAGAATTATAATATCGCCTCTTTCTGGAAGGTGACATGGGTTCATTGGAATGGAACGACGTAAGACTTGAAGTGGACGAAGACGGATTCATGCAGCAGCCTGAGTCGTGGAACGAGCATGTCGCACTTGCACTGGCAAGCACCGAAGGATTGAGCAAATTAAGCGAGGCGCACTGGAAAGTGGTTCACTACATCCGCAACTATTACCTTCAATATGAGATTGCACCCATGGTGCGAAAACTCTGCAAGGAAACGGGCTTCACCCTGACGCAAATCTACGAGCTGTTCCCTTCCGGCCCCGCAAAGGGCGCCTGCAAAGTCGCCGGTCTGGCGAAGCCAACCGGTTGCGTCTAGCAGACATCTCAATCGAGCGTGCCGACCCACGGTCGAAGGAATCGGTAATGGCCCTGATAATCGCGATTTACTGTGCATTGGCGCTGTTTTTCATCGGCAGTCTGATTCGGATATTGCGAATCCTGACAATGCCGGTGCACCTGCGGTGGGAGCTTTATCCCGTGCCCCATGAACCATGCGCAAGGGCGCGCTATGGTGGATCCTATTTTGAGGAAACTGATTGGTGGACGAGACCGAGGAAAAGGCGTTTCTCCGGCGAGGTAGGTGTAATACTGCAGGAAGTCTTCCTTCTCAAGGGGGTCTGGCGGCATAACCGGGAACTCTGGCCATGGTCGTGGCTCCTTCACTTCGGGCTGTATTCCATGATCGGAGCAGCAGTTCTGACCCTGGCCGGCGCCTTGCAGAACGCAGCCGGGGTGCTCCCTCTAAGGCCGAATCACCCGGTTGCGCTAGTCCTCTGGGCGGCGATGATTTCCGGCACGATCGGGGCCACGGGCATTGTGGCTATTCGGTCGGCAAGCACAAAGCTGCGTCCCTTTACATCTCCATGGGCCTGGATCAACTTGTCGGTCCTTCTGTTCGTGTTTACAACAGGACTCCTTAACCTCTCTGTCAATCCCTCTTCCATCAGTGAGATGATTCTGTTTTCCCGCGCCCTGGTCGCGTTTCGCGCCGCTCCCGGCCTCCACAGCCTCACCGCCGTGCACGCCTCGTCCCTAGCGCTATTCGTCGCCTACTTCCCCTTCACGCACATGACCCACATGTACATGAAGTATTTCACCTACCATGCAATCCGCTGGGACGACTCGCCTTGTCGTTCGAACACCAGAATCCACGCGTCGATCGAGCACTCCCTCAGCCGGAACGTTGATTGGGCGGCCCCCCACATTCTGGGCGAAGGAAAGAAATCCTGGAGCGATGTTTCCTCAGAGGGGGCGATACGTGGGGCGAAGTAAGCTCAACATCAGAGATATCGGAAAGACTCCGTCTCCGCTCACCTCGATCGAGTGGGGAGGTCTGGCGCCGTTGCCGCCCCCATATGACAGGATCGAGGCCCGGAAAAAGGCAAAGGTCCTCGATGAAAATCTTCTGCAGCAGATCGATGGCTCGCTGGACGGCACGATCGCCGTGGGAATGGCACGACCCGCCTCGGAGGCCGAAGAAGAGCAGCTGATTGAGCGCTTCCTGGCAGGGCTTCAAAAGCTCGTGTCGCGGGACAACAACTGGGGCTTTCTGCAGCAGCTCACACTCTCACTCGAACACTGCACCGGTTGCCAGACGTGCATTGATGCATGTCCGATCTACCTCTCCAGCGGCCGCAATGACATTTACCGGCCAACCTACCGAAGCGAGGTCTTCCGTCGTCTGGTGAACAGGCACACTCGTCCAGGCGGCAGGATCTTCGCAAAGCTGCAAGGTGGAGATATCGATCTGAATGCGAGGACAATCGCCCGGCTGCTCGAACTGTCCTATCGGTGCACGCTCTGTCGGCGCTGTGCGCAGGCCTGCCCGATCGGAGTGGACAACGGCCTTATAGCTCGTGAAATCCGCAAACTCTTCAGCATGGAGATGGGCATAGCACCGAAAGAGATTCATGAAAAGGGCTCGATGGTTCAGTTACGCACAGGCTCCTCGACGGGACTGAATCCCACGGCGCTGAGGGACAACATCAGGTTCCTCGACGATGAGGCCAGCGAGGCAGCGGGTTTCAAAGTGCAGACACAGTGGGATAAAGAAGGAGCCGACATCCTCCTGATGCACAACGCAGGCGAGATCCTGTCATGGCCGGAGAACCCGATGGCTTTTGCGATAATCCTGACGGCTGCGGGGATCAGCTGGACGATGTCAAGCGAACTGGCTGGTTACGACGCCGTAAACTACGGAGTCTGGTACGACGACGCCCAGTTCGCGCGTGTCGCGCAGCGCCAGGCCAAGGTTGCAAAAGGGCTGAAAGTGAAAAAGATGGTGATTGGGGAATGCGGCCATAGCCATAAAGCCCTGATGGTGGTCGCCGACCGCCTGTTGACAGGAGATTTGAATATCCCGCGCGAGAGTTCGCTGGTTCTTCTACGAGATATCGTCAGGAGCCGTCTTCTACGGCTGGATCCGTCGCGCAACAACTTTCCGGTATCGCTGCACGATCCCTGCAACATCGTTCGATTGATGGGGATTGTGCGGCCGCAACGAGAGGTTCTCGAGCGCATCTGCCCGCAGTTCCGTGAGATGGCTCCACACGGCGTGGATAATTACTGCTGTGGGGGCGGATCTGGATTTGCCATCATGTCCTCCTACAATTTCGAGAACTGGCGCTTGTCAATCTCAGGGAGAATGAAGCTCAGGCAGGTGCTGGAGGCATTTGCCGACAGGCCGGAGCCTCAGACACAGAAATATCTTTGTGCACCGTGCTCTAATTGCAAAGGACAGTTCCGCGATCTGTTCAGGTTCTATCAAGTCTGGGAGAACTCCCGCATCCTGTCCGGCGGGCTCGCCGAACTGATCGTCAACGCCATGACAGATATCCCGAAGCCTTTCATCCAGTGGAGTGGTCTCAGTTCCTGAAAGTTGCGCTCTTGACGCCGGTTGTCTTATGCCGACGCAAAGTGCGCAAAGTGAAATTTCCAAGACTTGACACCATTTCGATCGGGAGTGGGATGATGGAAACAGAATTGATTTATCTCGACAATGCCGCGACCGGCTGGCCCAAACCGGAAAGTGTTTACACTTTCATGAACGATTTCTACCGCAGGCTCGGGGTCAACCCGGGGCGCAGCGGCTATGATCTGGCCGTCGAGGCCGGGACGGTCCTGGACAATCTCCGCAAGAGACTGATCAGATTCTTCGGCGCAGACGAGGATGCACCTGAAAGAATATGTTTCGGACTGAACGCCACCGATGCCCTCAACCTCATCATCCCAGGCTTGCTGTCGCCGGGAGACCATGTAATTACGACAAATCTGGAGCATAATTCCGTTATCCGTCCGATCAACCATCTCGTGCGTGACGCCGGCGTGCAAGCCACCTATGTACCCTTCAACGGGGGTGGATTTGTCGAATCCGATGACATTCGCCGCGCCCTTCGGCCCAATACAAAGCTGGTAGTCGTAAACCACGGTTCAAACGTGCTCGGAACCGTCCAGCCGATAAATGAGATCGGTAAGGTGTGCAGCGACAGGGAGGTCGTCTTCGCAATCGACACCGCGCAGACCGCGGGTGTGATCCCCATAAATATGAAGGAGGCGAATGTTGACGTGCTCGCCTTTACCGGACACAAGGCCCTGATGGGATCCATGGGGATCGGCGGCATGTGCCTGCGCAAGCACGTCCACCTGCGTCAAACGCGCGCCGGGGGCACAGGGGTACGCTCCGCCGACCCTTATCATCCGGAGGAGTATCCCTGGCGCATGGAGTTCGGTACCCCTAACATGGTGGGAATCGCATCACTCTGGGCGGGGCTGGATTGGCTTGAGGAAAACGGCGTCGAACAGATCCACGCACGTGAGATCGCCCTTACACACAGGCTTGTCGAGGGCTTTCGCGGGATTGATGGCCTGCACGTCTACTGCGCCGACTCCCTGTCGAATCATCTCTCGACCATTTCGGTCAATCTGGAAGGCGTGGATGCGGGAGACGTGGGCACAATGCTGGATGTGGACTACAACATTGCGACCAGAGCGGGATTGCATTGCGCACCTCTTGTGCACCGGCAGATCGGTACGCTGAATAGGCATGGCGCGGTCCGCTTTGCCATCGGCGCTTTCAACACGGAAGCTCACATCGACGCTGCCATTGAAGCCATGAAGAAGATAGCCCGCTGGAAAGAAACCCGCAAAGCCCCCGCCACTACCAGGACATAGCGTTCCCTCGCGCCCTCCGCATTTTCACACGCACTCGCTCGGATAGGAACTAAGGGCTGGCGCAGCATTGACAGGCCCTTAGGTCAAAGTGCAACCATTTTCGGGTTGTGTCGTCTAAGAGTGTACAATTCCGGCACTTCGAGAACGGGAATATCCAAGGAGGCTGCGTGGAGAGTCTAATTCAGGACCTGAAGCTGTCGATGCGGATGTTCCTCCAGAACCGCGCGTTCACGGTTGCTGCCGTTGGCGCCCTGGCACTCGGGATCGGAGCCAATACGGCCATCTTCTCGGTGGTAAACGCAATCTTGTTGAAGCCTATACCCTTCCCGGATCCCGATCGACTCGTCATGTTCGTAAACACCTCGCCTCGGGGTTCCGGGCCCGCCGCCTCGCCCGCGAAATTCCAGCACTGGAAGTCGCAGACGAGCGTCGTGAGGGATGTTGCCGCGTTCCGGAACGGCATTGTCAACTACACCGGCGGCGAATTTCCCGAGCAGCTCCGATCCGCGCAGGTGAGTGGAGACTACTTCCGTCTGTTCGGAGCGCCGATCCTGTCGGGACGTACGTTTTCACGGGACGAAGATCTTCCGCACAGTGAAAAGGTCGTCGTGCTCAGTCATGGTTTCTGGAGCCGGCGCTTCGGCAGCGATCCCGGGATCATAGGCAGGACAATTTCTTTGAGCGGCGATCCGTACACGGCAATCGGCATTCTCGCTTCCAGCTTTGACGTCGGTGAGTTCGGTCCCCCTCCGGATGTATGGGTTCCCTTTCAGCTCGATCCCAACAGCACTGACCAGGGCCATTATTTCCGGGTCGCCGGCCTGCTTGGTCGAGCCTTGAAATCTCATACGTTTACGTTATAGTGAGTGTATGAGTAACGTCCGATGTCGCCGGTTGGGGAATCATTGCTGCTGTTGTTGCGGCACAAACCGGGAGGACGTCAGGTAACCTACTGAAATCAGGAAACTTATGACTCGTCTCCGGAAACGCGAGAGACGGGTCTTTTGCTTTCAGAAGCTGCCCCAAACGCAATTCAGATCTGGAGGAAACGTATGAGTGTTATCGATGAAACCTTGAAGGCCAATGAGACTTATGCACGAGATTTCAAGATGAGCCATCTCGCCATGCCCCCGGCTCGAAAGCTGGCAATCGTCGCCTGCATGGATGCACGGCTCTCGGTTGAGCAAATTCTGGGCCTGAAGACGGGCGAAGCTCACATCATTCGAAACGCCGGGGGTATCCTGACCGAAGATGCGCTCCGCTCTCTCGTCATTTCCCACCACCTGCTGGGAACCCAGGAGTTCATGTTCATTCATCACACAGACTGCGGAATGCTGACCTTCAAGGATGATGAACTGTCGGCGAAACTGCGGGAGACGTGCGGAACTGCGGCGGTGGTGCCGAGCCGGTTTCACGCATTCAGCAATCTCGAAGATGATGTCCGCCAGCAGATTGAAAAAGCAAGAGCTCACCCCTGGATTCCGAAGGGAGTTACTTTGAGAGGATTTATTTACGACGTGAAGTCCGGAAGGCTCACGGAAGTCAAGCAAGCCGCCAAAACTGTGGGCCGGCCAGGATAATTGACCAAGCCTCTTCTAACCTTGGAGCTTATTCCCAGGGCCTACGCCTAGGGCTCTTCTATCGCGCTACTGCGGGGCTGAGATTCCAGAGCGAACGAAGCTGCGAAACAGACGAGCCCAGGGCGCTAGCCCCTGGGTTTGGGAGGCATTTTTCGGAGAGCCCTGCTGGGCCTGCTGGGGCGAGACGTTTTTTCTCGCCCCCTGCGTCGACTTCGCTACCCGGTGTCTCGCCTGAGGCCAAGGGAATTCCACCATCCTTCATGGGGAAACTAAGGGCTCGCTCGGGTTCACATTTGTGCTGAAAGAAAAGTCCTGTGGCGCCGGTCATCAGACAGGCGCGCGTAGCGGCTAAAGGCCGCGACCGGGGGTCTGATGACCCCCTGCACATGAATCCCTACTGTAAGATTCTGCGCGAACCCTAAGACAACACCACCAAGACTCAATTCCTGCTACTTCTCCAGGAGGAAGTCCGTTTCGGCTGCGGCACCGCTGATAAGATCCGTCGCAACCAGTTTGTATCTGCCGGGAGAATCGCTCAATGCCGACGGCAATACCACCTTACCCGCCGCTCCTTCTACAATCACATTGCGGGCGTATGCGGGGAGGAATGTTCCGTCGGGAGCGTAGAACTGGCAACGTATCAGATGCTTTCCCGCGACGGAACTCTGAATCTTGAAGTTGAGATGTTCCCCAAGATGCGCTCTGGTGGGCCCACTCAAGGTGGGGAGGCTCTCTGCACGGCTCAATCCCAAAACAAGTGCTCGCCCAGTCGTGATGGAAGACCGTACGACATCCTGACGTCCCAAAGGATGGTTCGTGGTGATGTCAGTCACGAATCTGCCTTCCGGCAAACGGATGAATACCTCTTCTCGCGCAATCCGGCCAAGATTTGCATCGCTGTAGACGGTCACCCCGTCCCTTCCGGCGACCCCTTCCACACCCACATTTTCTTTCACGACGGCCAGAACTTCGTCATTGCCGAACCGGTACCGCACCACTTGCGCCTGTGACAGAGCCTTGCCGTCCGCCATCAGTACCTGGATTACC
>DASQID010000783.1:0-3290 GCA_035631775.1 Acidobacteriota bacterium | reverse complement strand
GTGGGTGTTCTGAAGGGATCCCTTGGCTTTAATCATCGGATCACCGCCTCGGAACGGTCCGTGGAAACGAGTGATTGGAGACGCTTCTTCAACCGGTTGAGCACCTTTTCGACGCCCGCTTTGGAAAGCTCGATGCCATTGCAGCGTGTGATCTGGTCGATGGAGAGACCGTCGACATAGTACAGTTGGAATATCAGCCAGTCGCGCCCGCCCGACTCGCCTGAAAGAGAGCGGATCGAGCGTTGGCTCAGCCGCATGACCTCGCGCGCAAGTACGCGTTTCTCCAGTTGCTGCAGCTCCGCCGGAGCGTATTTCGCCGGAGATTTGTCATTCAGGCCCGGGACGAGGGAGATTGGACTGCTTCGGATGTTGCGGTGCCGGAGATGGTCCCGGACAGCGGAGCGGGAGATCACGGCCAGATAGGCCAAGAAATCGCCTTCTGAAGTGCCTGTGAACCGCTTGAGCGCCGCGCAGTCGTTCTCGACCAGCCGGATGATGGTGTTCTGAAAGAGGTCGTTCTCCTGGACGCCGCTCGCGAACATAGGGGCGTCCGGCAACGCTCCGACACTCCCCGAAGACTGCCACAGGGTGCCCCGTATAAACATCCTGATCTTGGGGGCAAACCGCCGGACAAACTCGGACCAGAGCGCGGCATTCTGCGTGTCCGATGCGCAAAGCACAACCAGCCTGAGTGAATCCAATTCACGGTACTCACCGCTCACTGGACGCTCCAGATGTCATGACTTTGATGGAACTCCAGCCGATTATAGACACTATCGGTCGGGCAGGCATCCATTTTGTTGACATCGGGAGATCTGGTCGGCTGGAAATCGGGAATACTGTATCCTTTTTTGAGGTATATTCCCCGTGCTCAATTAGGGAGTTGACATGGATGAGGCAAAATCTCTGGGTGTAGGTGTTGTCGGAACCGGCTGGGTTTCAACACCGCACATCCAGTCCTTCGAACGGAATCCTTACACTCGCGTGGCTGCAATCTGCAGTCGCGAAAAGGAGCGTGCGCGGAGTAAGGCCGAAGTCATGGGCCTGAAGCACTGTGAAGCCTTCGACGACTACGAGGCCATGTTGCGAAGTCCCGGCATTCAAATTATTTCCATCTGCACGCCCCACAACTTTCATGCCCAGCAGGCAGTTCTCGCGGCAGAAGCCGGGAAACACATTCTCCTGGAGAAGCCGATCGCTCTCGATCTGCCCAGCCTACGAGCGCTGGAAACGGCGGTGAGTGTCTCCGGGGTGAAAACCGTGGTGTCATTCGTCCTCCGGTGGAATCCCCTGTTTCAGTGGATTAAGTCCATCCTTGCTCAAGGCACCATCGGACCTCTGTTTTATGGGGAAGTGGATTACCTGCACGGGATCGGTCCATGGTACGGCCAGTATTCCTGGAACATCCGGAGGGAAATGGGCGGAAGCAGCCTACTGACGGCGGGGTGCCACGCGGTCGATGGAATGCGCTGGTTCCTGCAGAAAGATGCCGCCGAGGTTTATGCGATGGCAAACTTCAGCAAAGGCAATGCGCTCAAGTACGAGTACGAGCCGAACAGCGTGAGCATGATCCGGTTTGCGGATGGCACAATCGGCAAAGTTGCAAGTTCCGTAGAGTGCACAATGCCCTACGTGTTCAATATCGAGCTTCTCGGAGAGGACGGGGCGATCAGGAATAATCAGATCTTCAGCAGGAAATGGGAAGGCCAGAGAGGCTGGGCAACCGTGTCTACTATTCTGCCCGATAGCGGAGATGTATCACACCATCCATTTCACGGTGAGGTAGACCATCTGGTTGAGTGCATCCGAACGAACGTCGAGTCACATGTAAACGTGGCCGATGCCGTCAAGACTCACGAGATATGCCTTGCGTCGGCTAGGTCTGTCGCGACGCGTCATCCTGTGTCCCTTCCGCTGGAATAAGGTTCACAGTTCGCGGTTCGCCGTTCGCAGAACTTGTGGCGAACCACTGTGAACCGTGAACAGCGAACCGCGAACTGCTTCATGGAGGTGACGTTGCCTTACTTGATGCCCACAATAGTCAAACGGGTGACTCCTGTGCAGACGGATGTCACTTGGAACGACGGTCACTTCAGCTCCTATCCGTCGTGGTATCTGCGTGAAAACTGTCCTTGTGCAGGCTGTGTCGACGAGTTCACGGGACGCCGGCGGCTGGACGCCGGCAGTATTCCATCCACGCTTGAACGGGTGAGTATTGAGGTTGTGGGGAACTACGCGCTTCAATTCACCTGGAGCGACGGCCACAGCACCGGCATATACACATTCGATCACTTGCGGAGGATCTGTCCTTGCCCACAGTGTCTTCCCGAGGGACTCAAGGAGCCGCCTAAGACCGTTCTGAAGCCGGGATCCTTCGAGGTATGACCCATAACGGGATTGTCAGAACTTTTCCCGCACCACATCCGTTTAACAGTGGTATGCGATGGTAGTATTCCTCTGCCATTCCAACCGATGAGGGGGAAAGATGAAAATTCGCTCTGGATTTTCCATCTACGTTCTAGTTGTAGCCCTTCTGGTGAGCAATGCGTGCATCATCGCGCGGGCTGCAATGGAAGGGTCTTTCGACCGCACCCTGAACGTCAGCGGCTCCGTTGACCTTGATGTTACAACCGGCTCGGGCAAGATCCGGGTGCGAACCGGTGATAACGGTGCAGTCCACATCTATGGGCTCATTCGCGCCCACGACGATCTGCGCGCCCGGGCCGAGGACAAGGTTCGCTATCTGCAATCCAATCCGCCGATCGAGCAGTCCGGAAACATCATCCGGATCGGGCGCATTCCCGACTATCAGTACCGAAATGTCTCGATCAGCTACGAACTTGTTGTCCCCGCGGATACCAGGTTGCGCTCCAAAACTGGTTCCGGTGAGCAGTCCATTGAAGGGATCAAAGGACCCGCCGAGGTCGGCACTGGATCGGGGAACATCTCCATTTCAAGCGTCGGGGTAGAGGTCACTGCGAGAACCGGCTCCGGACGGATCGACCTCGACTCTATCAACGGTCGCGTCGAGGCCCACACAGGAAGCGGAAACATCCAGGCTTCCCGCATTGCCGGTTCGTTGAAGGCGGATACAGGAAGTGGGGGCATTACAGCAGTGCTGGCCGCTGCCGGAGACGTGGATTTGTCCACTGGGTCGGGCAAATTGGAGGCATCGGGCATCAAGGGCTCGTTGCACGCCCGGACCGGAAGCGGACACATAACCGCCGGAGGAGAACCCTCGGGGGAATGGAATGTTCATGCTTCCTCCGGGGGCATCACTTTGCACCTGA
>DASQID010000782.1:0-3136 GCA_035631775.1 Acidobacteriota bacterium | reverse complement strand
TATCCGTAAGCGCATGGGTGGCCCCAGCTATCACAGCGGTGTCGAACCCGAAGAGCAACCCACCCAGCGCCGCCACGATCGTGCTCTTCAGCAAGTAGGAGTTGAGTTTCATAGGATCCTGGCAAGTTCTCGCTGATTCTCCATTCTCAAAGCAGGAACAAAGGCATTTCAGCTACGAAGAGACGCTAAACTCCCTAGCGTACGGGTGCCACTGCGACGCCGACCGTCTTGTCAGCGCCCCCGTAATAAAAAAGCCAGCGATTGCCGTCCATTACCATTCCTTCGACAAAGACGACGTTGGGAACTTGCCCGACCTTTTCCCAGTCTTTTTCCGGCGCAAAGACAGGCTTATCTGCGCGAGCCAGAACTTTCGTCGGGTCCTTCTTGTCAAAGAGCACCCAACCGGTGGAATAAACCAGATTGTCGTCTGCGCCGTTGTAAACGAGGAAGATGCCTTGCGGTGTGATGATGGGAGGTGGCCCAGGCTCTACAACCTGGGAATCGAACATTCCTGCCCGGCTTGACACCACCGGATGATCAAGGGCTTCGGTCCAGTGGAGCAAATCTTCCGAATAGGCCACACCCATCTGCTGATCTTTGCCCTTGGCGTCGGCGAGATAGTACATCCAATACTTGCCGTTGATTTTTTCGGGGACGATTGCACCTGATTTTGTCCACTTGACGTTCCATTTTCCCTGATAGCTCGGGACGATCACGCCTTGCCGGTGCCAGTGAATCAGGTCCGTGGATGTAGCCAGGCAAAGCTGGGCGTCTTTCTTGTCCGGCGCGGCTCCGTCCACATTGTTGTATCCGGTATAGGTCAGATAGTACGTGCCGTTGATTTTCTGCAATCTGGGATCCTCCACGCCCCCACCTTTTTCATAGGGCGCTTCGGAAACCAAAACCGGTTCGGCTCGACGGGTGAAGTGCACGCCGTCCTCGCTGGTGGCATAGCCGAGCGAGGATGTGCCATTGCGATCCTGAGCTCTGTAAAGCATCACGAACTTTCCATCCTGCTTAACGACCGAAGGATTGAATGTTCCGGCAGACTCGAATTTGTCGCCCTGCGGCGTGACAATCGGATCGGCGGAAAGCCGCGTCCAGGCTCCGAAAGGAGGAGCGAAAGAAACACCGGCAGCTGCGGCAAGAGCGCCGGCGGCCAATGCGCCGAAGATGAACATTCTTGCCGCGCGGTTTGCAGATCGTGGGACTCGGTTCTTCATTGGGTTTCCTTCCTTGACCGATAAACTCACCTGAAACGACTTTCCCTGCGGACAGGAATCAACTGCCTGCGCGTCAAAACTCGGCGTGCAGACGAATAAAGGACTGCTTTTGAATCTCGAGAGTTTCGGAGACGGCCTTTCCCTCCGCCGTCAGACGGACCGTGCGTCCGCTTGCGCCGGGAATTGCAATCTTTGCGGACCGGACAACGGGCGTGGGATTGTAAAGAATGAAGTCCAGTTTCCGTGACGGAAACTCTCTTGCCTGGGTCGCATCGAGAAGGTTCAGATTGACGAGCATCAGCTCCCGGTCGCCGGCTTGCCCGAGGGCTTCGAACATCAGATACATCCAGAGGCACTCGCCCGCGCCGTAGATTTCCTTGCCAACGTTTCCGGTCATGCCGGCGAGTTCGAGAGTGCCGAGATTTTCGAAGGGGATGAAGGCGGAAGAGCCGCGCGTGCGGTTGGCGGTGCAATTCTCGAAGAAATAGAAATTGTTGCGCCGCTGCTGATCCATGAAGCGCAGCAGGCCTTCGAAGACGATCCCACGCTTCATGATGCCGGTCCAAGGAAGGATCGCCTCGACATTTTCCTTGAACGCGGGATAGAGAATGGAGGCGGCGGCCTGAACCATTCCACGGATGTCGTGATTTTTCTGGCTGGGATCGGAGTACCAGTAAAACATGCGGAGTTGTTCGTACAGCAGGTACTTCGTCTCTTCGATCATGCCGAGCTCAGCGGCAGCGAGCGCACCATAGGCGAGTTCCTGAGGCTCGTGAAAGAGCCGGCCAGGCGGGACGGTGTATAGAACGGAGATCGCGCGACGCGCCTCCTCGAGATATCCGGCTTCCCCTGTGAGTTCGCCGGCTAGGATCGCGGCCCAGGCGTAGAGGCCGCCTACGGCGTAGTTCGTGCCCGCTCCCTCCGCCCGCAGAGTGGCGACCTGGTAGTAGATCGGGAAAAGATAGTTGTACTGCTGGGCCAGCTTTCGTGCGGTATGGAAGGCGTCGAGAAATTTGTCGGTGATCTCCTTGGATCCCGTCAGATTTCCGATCACCGGGTACTTGATGAGAGCATTCTCGAAGGGATACCAGGAATCGGCACGCTCGCCGGGTTTGGGTGAGAAATCGTTGCTGATGCTGTGGGTTTCCGGGTGATAAAAGGCGGGAAGATCCGCGAGCAACGCGCTGCATTCGCTTTCATAGGCCGCCGAGGGGTGCAGCCGCAGATAAAGGAGCGACGGCCAAAGGACATCCGCGACGGTCATCAACTCGAAGTTGCCGGGGGCATCGGTCCAGAGTTGGGAAGTGGACTTCACATAGGCGCGAAGGCCGGTGTGGCCTTTGGCTTCGATTTGCGCGGAATCTTTGTCCTGCAGATCCTGAACGGTGCCCGCGGCGAATTCTTTCCAGGAAGTGGCACAGGCGGGCCAGGCGAGCTTTTCTTCGAACAATGGGAGCAGGGCCTGCATCCAGCGCGAAACACACTCCTGCGCGGTCAGCAGGCGCGTCATGGGGCGCTGCAGCAGCCAGTAGGTGAAGTTAACGTCCCCCGCGGGCAGCACGTCACCCGTGGTCTGTTGGGCGAGAAGGCCGACGCCGAGGCGCTGGGTGCCATCGCGTTCGATGTGAGAAACGCTGGAGCAACGATAGGCAAGGAATCGCGGAATGTTCTCGATGGACATCCAGTTCATGTCGCTGAAATCGAAAAACATCATGGTTTCGATGCCAACGGTCTGGTCGAGGAGATAGAGCGCGGGAAGATCATTACCGTAGGTGCCAAGGGAGTTGCGCGTCGGCTGTTCAAGCAGGACGCGGCGCCAACTGCCGGACTGGCCCTCCATCAGTGTGGACGAGGAACTAAGCCAGGTGATGATTTGCGGCTCAATGTGGGTGTCCTGGTGCAACCGGAGGGGT
>DASQID010000781.1:0-8334 GCA_035631775.1 Acidobacteriota bacterium | reverse complement strand
TGGGAATCGAGGAAGTGGAGAGCCCTGGAAGGGCGACAGAAGGGCGGTCGTGTTCAGGAGTTCTGTCGCCCCTTCCGGGGCTTTGGACGACTGGGACGACAAACCCCGGGCTGCGCTTCGCTTGCCCGGGGCTACTGGCTTGCCCCCCTCTGGGGGGCTTCGTCAAGCCACCCGCTCTGCGGGTGGCAGCTGACTCGATTAAGGTAAACCACCGCCTCTGGCGGAGGGCGGCAGGCAGAAACAAGCCTCAATTGAATACGATTGACGACGAAAGTCTGCCTTCTGCCGGCTGCCCACCGCCAACCTGTGACCTGAAAGGTGGAACTGACCAAAAACCAGCGGAAAACGAAAAAAATTGTGACGGATATCTCCAAAGTTCGGAGTTGCGGCGCGCTAGAATGAAAATGTATGAAATTAAAGCGCGTCAGGATATTGCACGTCGAGGACAGCCCCAGCGATGCTGAGCTGGTGCGCGAAGCGCTGACCCGCTCCGGCGGAGACCAATTCGAAGTGACGAATTGCGAACGGCTCCGCGATGCGGAGGAAGCCCTGCGCGTAATGGATTTCGATTTGATCTTATTGGATCTTTCTCTTCCCGATAGCCGTGGCCTGGAGACTTTCCATCAAATCCACGCGGCTGCCCCGGAATTGCCGGTTGTTGTGATGACCGGCTATGACGATGAGGCGCTTGCGGTCGAGGCGGTTCAGGGAGGTGCGCAGGATTATCTCGACAAGAGCCATTTGAAGTGGCTGGTGCGCGCAGTTCGCTACGCGATGGAGCGCAAGCGGGCCGCGAGGGCGCTGGAAGAGAGTGAGAGGCGGTATCGCCTTCTCGCCGAAAACGCGACCGACATGATCTGGACTACGGACATGAACCTCCGGCTGACGTACATCAGTCCATCCGTGGTCCGCCTGCGAGGCTATAGCGCGGAAGAAGCGATGGCACAGTCGCTGAATCAGACTGTGACGCCGGATTCATTCGCACGCATGGCAAGCATCCTGGAGGAGGAACTGGAAAACACGAACGGGGAGCTGGGGGACCTCGATGACTCGCGGACGGTCGAAATGGAATATCTGCGCAAGGACGGATCGACGGTCTGGGCCGAGTCGAGAATTACCTTCCTTCGAGGAGCCGATCGAACGCCGGTGGGGATCCTGGGCGTATCCCGTGACATCGCAGAACGCAAGAAGGCGGAGGCCGCATTGCGCGCCCTTTCGCTGACCGACGAGCTGACAGGCCTCCACAACCGGCGCGGATTCCTCGTCCTTGCCGAACAGCACCTGAAACTGGTCCGGCGAATGAAAAAGGGGCTCATTCTCGCCTACGCCGATATGGACGGATTGAAGCAGATCAACGATAACTTCGGCCATAAGGAAGGAGACGCGGCACTGGTTCAGGTCGCCACGATTATGAGAATGGCCTTTCGTGAGTCGGATATCCTGGGACGCCTGGGCGGCGATGAGTTTGCGGTGCTCATTACCGAGGACAAGGAAGACAGCGTCCAGACCATTCTGACCCGTTGGGAGAAGAAGCTGGCGGAGGATAATGAGCGTCACCCCCGGCCTTACAAACTGGCGATGAGTATTGGGGTGGTCCATTGGGACTGTGACAACCTGTCTCCACTTGATGAGATGATGAACGAAGCAGACAGGCTGATGTATGAGCAAAAGCAGAAAAAGCGCAAATGAGTTCGCAGTTCGCTGTTCACAGTCCGTAGTCTGCGAACTGCGAACTGCGAACCGCGAACCGGGTTGAGAGTACGAAACATGAGCAGCAAGCAGCAGATCTCGGACTTCTTGTCACAGCGGAAGCTTGCGCTGGTAGGCATTTCGCGCGGCGGCAAGAAGTTTGGCAACGCTCTATTGAAGGAACTGAACGAAAAAGGGTACCAAGTTTTTCCGGTGCACCCTCAGGCGACCACGATCGACGGCCACTCCTGTTGGCATAGCCTCCCTGAACTGCCCGAGGCTGTCGGGGGCGTCATTGTTGTGGTCCCGCCATCGGAAACCGAGAACGTGGTGCGCGACGCCGCGAAGGCCGGAATTCCGCGGGTGTGGATGCAGCAGGGCTCGGAATCGACTCCGGCTATTCGCTATTGCGAGGAGAATGGGATGCAGGTGGTGTACGGCGAATGCATACTGATGTTCGCTGAACCGGCTGCTTTCTACCACCGGATACATCGCTGGCTTTGGCGAATACTGGGAAAGTTGCCGCGTTAGTCAACCCGCCGAAGATCAATCGGTTTTTTCAATCCCGCAATCCGAAATTCGCAACCCGCAATTTGGTTGATTTTCACCTAATCTTCACCTATCCTAAGGACATGATCCTCGTAGGGACAACCGGGTTTCAATACCGTGATTGGGTACCGGTTTTTTATCCCAAGGACCTCGATCCGTGTCTCTGGCTGCAGTTTTACTGCCGTCAGTTCGGTTGCTGCGAGATTGGTTCTACATACTACCGGATACCAGAAACTACTACGATTCAACAGCTTATAGACTACTCGGGCAGGGCTTTTCGGTTTGTCTTCCGGATTCCCTTCCGGGTAGTGGAGTGTCCTGAAGATTCTGAATCAGTGCGTAAGTTCTGTGCCTCGCTCTGGCCTATGAGAGATTCTGGCCAGCTGGCGGGAGTTTTGGCGCAATTCCCGCCTGAATTCGGTTTCATCCGCGACAATTTTGATCGTCTGTGCCGTTTGCGTGCTTCCCTTGATGGGTTGCCGTTGATCGCGGAGTTCGGCTGTCCGGACTGGCTGACTTCAAAAGCGTCCAAGCATCTGAAAAATAATGAGATAGCTCTTGCATGTGTCGATGGAGAGACGAGCCTGCGGGAACGGGTCTTCTATTGTTCCACAGCCGATCTGGCATATGTGCGTTTTCAGGGACGGAATCACTCCCGCTGGATTAAGGGGGACGGTTCCGCCCAGCACGATTACCTCTACAGCCGGGCGGAACTCGAGGCTGCGGTTCCGGAAATTCGCCGCCTGGAGCAGGAAAGCGAGTTGGTACTGGTCCTGATGAACAACCCGTGGCGGGGACAGGCGGTCATTAACGCCCGGATGTTATTGGAGTTATTAGACAGGAGTTGTGGAAAAGGGGTCAGGGGTCAGGGACCAGGGGTCAGGGGCCAGGGGTCAGGGATTAGTGATAGAGACCACGGAATGAAGATTTTTGATTGAAGTTTAAAAACGATCGTCTCCATTTATTGGTCCTGTTCCTAACTCCTGGCCCCCGACCCTGACCCCCTGTCTCGTTAATTATTTGGATTCATATGCAACGCGAAATCATCTATGTCGACATAGCGGCATTTGCTGTGGCGGTGGAGCGGGTTGTTCATCCGGATCTGCGCAACCGGCCGGTAGTGGTAGCCCCCGTGGGACCGTCCCGCTCGGTGGTGACGGCACTGTCCCCGGAAGCCTGGCACGCGGGCATTCGCAAGGGGATGGTCGTGGCAAAGGCGGTGAAGTACTGCCGGGAAGTGGTCATTCTGCCGCCCAATGAGCCGCTTTATGCCCGTGCGTCGCGCGCCATTTTCAAAATCCTCCATGATTTCTCGCCGGTGCTGGAGCCCTCAGGCTACGGCCATGCGTATATGGACATCACCGGAACGGACCGGCTTTTCGGCCCGCCGCGTGACACGGCCTGGCGCGCGCAGAAAGAGATCCGCCGCCGTCTTCGCCTGGATGCTTCCCTCGGAGTGGCTTCCAACAAGTTGGTGAGCAAGATCGCATCGGAGGTGACGAAACCCGTGGGACTGCAGGACGTCCATCACGGCGACGAGACTTCGTTCCTCTCGCCGCTGCCTGTACGCCTGCTTCCCGGCGTCGGCTCGGAAACCCGGGAGCAGCTCGAGGAGCTCAATATCCGGATCATCCGCGACATTGCCGTGATGAAGCTGGAACATCTCACGCTTGCGTTCGGCCGCCTGGGTTTCGTGCTTCACCAGCGTGCCCTCGGGATCGACAACACGCCGGTTTATCCCGAGCGCGCGGTGCCGGCCGTGGATCAGGAGAAGGTATTGCCCGAGGACAGCAACGATTATGAGCGGCTGAAGGGCGTGGTGTTCGAACTGTGCGAACGAGCTGGGGAGCAGTTGCGTGCGGAGAAGCAGCGCGCCGGACGAATGGAACTGCGCGTTCGGTACTCCGATTACCGGGAGGACGGCGGGAAAGAAAAACTCGTATCCCCCGTACAGTCGACGGCGGCTCTGTTCGCACGCGCTGAGCCGCTGCTCGAGCGGATTCTGACGCGGCGCACGCGTGTGCGCAGCGTCTATCTGCGCCTGACGGAGCTTTCACACGGGTCGGTCCAGTTGGAGCTTTTTGCCGGCCCGAAACCGGAAAAACAAGCGAGACTGGAATCCGCACTGGATATTTTGCGTAAACGCTACGGAACCAGTGTATTGAAACGAGCCTCGTAATTGATTGACGATTAACGATTTACGATTAACGATTGAAAAACAGGGCACTTGAAATCGTCAATCGTTAATCGTCAATCGTAAATTTGAAATCAATGTTCGTACATTTGCACGTACATTCGAACTTCTCGTTTTGTCGAGGCGCCAACAAAACTGAAGAATTGGTGGATGCCGCATTGGAACGCGGCATGTCCGCGCTGGCCTTGACCGACACTAACGGCGTCTATGGCCTGGTCTGGTTTCTGCAGTACGCCGCCGAGCGCGGCCTGCGCCCGATCGTGGGCGCGGAACTGCGCACGGATACGGAACGTGCGGTGCTCCTGGCGCGCAACCGGGAAGGGTATGCGACACTGTGCAGGCTCATTTCGCGCCGGCATCTCGAAGCAGACTTCTGCCTCACCCGGGCTCTTCAGGCGGAGCGCGAGCATCTTACCGTTCTGAGCCCCTGTCTGCCGCTGCTCTGCGCCCTCGGCAGGCAGAACGGGACGTCCGGCCTCTACGTCGAGCTCAACGATCCGAAGGCCGAGCCCCCATTGCTCGAGTTCTCCCGCAAGAGCGGAATTCCCGCGGCGGCGACCAACGACGTTTATTTCGTCGATCCGAACGACTTTCCCATGCATCGCCTGCTGCGCGCCATTGATTTGAACACCTGCCTGTCACGCATCCCGCCGGAAGAGCTCGCCGGCGTGGACCGCTGGCTCAAGCCGCCGGATGCGATGGCGCGCCGGTATCCGCACATGGACCAAGCCTTGGAAAACACATTGCGGATTGCGGACGACTGTTCCGCCAGGCTCGACATCGGCAAACTCGTTTTCCCGGTATTTGAGACTCCCGACGGGTTGGAGGCGTTCGAGCATCTGCGTGAGGAGTGCTATCGGGGCGCCGAGCGCCGCTACGGAGAGCTTTCGGATTCTGTGGTAAAGCGTCTGGAGCACGAGCTGGCGATTATCAGGGACAAGGGTTTCGCTTCATACTTCCTGGTCGTGCAGGACATTGTCCGGCAGTCGACGCGCACTTGCGGGCGGGGATCGGCCGCAGCCAGCCTGGTGTCTTACTGCCTGGGAATCACGCATGTCGAGCCGATCACCCACAACCTCTTTTTCGAGCGCTTCCTCAACGAAGGCCGCACCGACCCGCCCGACATCGACATCGACTTTCCCTGGGATGAGCGCGACGACGTCCTCGATTACGTCTTTCGCAAGTACGGCGCGGAGCGCGCGGCCATGATCTCCAATCATGTCGGTTTTCGCGCGCGCGCCGGCGTGCGGGAGGTGGCAAAGGTTTACGGGCTGCCCGAGCAGGAGATCAAGGCGGTTACACAGCGGATGGGGTACTACTGGTCGATCCACCACCTGGACGATTTCATTCAACATGACCCGGTTTACAAAGACATGGAGTTGAAGGATCCGTGGCCGGAGATCGTCCGCCTAGCGGTGAAGCTGGAAGGTTGCCCGCGCAACATGTCGGTGCACTGCGGCGGAGTGGTCATCGTCCCCGACCGGATCGACCGCTACGTTCCCATGGAGCCCGCGCCCAAGGGCGTGCGCATCATCCAGTGGGAGAAGGACCAGGCCGAAGATGCAGGCCTCGTAAAGATCGATCTTCTGGGAAACCGCTCGCTGGCCGTGATCCGTGACGCGCTGGCGGCGATCAAGGAGAATTATGGAGTCGTCATTGACTATGACAGCTGGGATCCGACGACGGATCCTGCGACGCAGGACCTTATCCGCAAGGGAGATACTGTGGGGGTGTTCTATGTCGAATCCCCCGCGATGCGCCAGCTGCAGCAGAAGTGCGGGACCGGGGACTTCGATCACCTCGTGATCCACAGCTCGATCATCCGGCCCGCGGCCAACAAGTACATCCGTGAGTACGTGCGGCGGCTGCGCGGCGGTGCCTGTCAGCCTCTGCATCCGATCATGGACGAAGTCCTGCTGGAGACCTACGGCATCATGGTCTACCAGGAGGACGTCTCGCGCATCGCCATGGCGATGGCCGGATTCACCGCGTCCGATGCCGACCTTCTGCGGAAGATCCTGTCGAAAAAGCGAGCCGGAAAGAAGCTCGAGGACTACAAGGAAATGTTCTATGGAGGAGCAGCCGCCAGGAGTGTCCCCCGTGAGGTGATCGACGAAGTCTGGGAAATGATCATGAGCTTCTCCGGCTACTCATTTTGCAAGCCTCATTCAGCTTCGTACGCGCTGGTTTCTTACAAGTCCTGCTATCTCCGGGCGCATTACCCGGCGGAATTCATAGCGGCGGTGCTTACGAATCAAGGCGGCTATTACTCTCCCTTTGCTTACGTCTCCGAAGCGCGCCGGATGGGCCTGCGTGTGCTGCTGCCGGACGTGAACGAAAGCCGGAAAGAGTATTGGGGCAAAGACCGGAGCATTCGCGTGGGATTGATGCAGCTGAAGGGATTGCGCGAGACGGCCCTGGAAGCAATCCTGCAAGAGCGCGGGAAACGGCCCTACAGGTCGATCGAGGATTTCCTCTGCCGCGTGGACATTGATCCGTCGGACGTGAAGATCCTGATTAAATCCGGCGCGCTGGACGGGATCGCAGCCGGTGCGACGCGGCCGGAAATGATCTGGAAGACCCTGGCCTGGCACGAAGCGCGCGCGTCACGCCGCGCGCTGGCTCTTTCCCTGTTCCAGGACATGCAGCCGGCAGTGCCGCCACAGGTGCCGCAATACAGCCCGCGCACGGTCCTGGAACATGAACTCGAGACGCTGGACTTTCTGATCAGCCGCCACCCGTTGACACTTTACCGTGAGCCACTGGCGCGCCTGAAGCATGTGCGCGGTGCCGACCTCCACAAGCACGTCGGCAAGCGCGTGACTACCATCGGTTGGTGGGTGACGGGAAAGGTCGTGACGACCAGGGAAGACGAGCCGATGGAGTTCATCAGTTTCGAGGATACCAGCGCCCTCTACGAGACCACTTTTTTCCCACAGACCTATGCCCGTTTCTGCCACATGCTGAACCGTTCCCGTCCTTACGTCCTGACCGGCCTCGTCGAGGAAGATTTCGGAGCCGTCACCCTGACCGTCGACGACGTCCGGTTCCTGTAATCTGCCCGAATTTCACGAATTACACGAGACGGTTCCATGGAAGTTCGGGAAATTCGTACTACGAACCCGCAATTCCGTGTCCTCCTGCAAGGAATTCCTTAGGCGAGAAAACGCATTCAGCAAGATCAAAGTTCACAGTTCGCGGTTCGCAGTTCGCATAGGGCACTGATCGCCGGCAGACTGCAAACCACTGCGAACAGCAAACTGCGAATGGCGAACCTGACATCAGTGCAGTGATCATAGGGGTCATTGCAGCCTCCTGCTTTTTGGTTGCGGCTATGCCGCTCCGTGTAATTCATGGCAGATGTTGAAGTAATCGAATTCGGAACGCAGTCGATAAGGCTATAGAGCCTCTCGTGAATTCGTTCCTAGCGGAGTGGGCGGAGGCTCCGCAGCCGTGAAGTTCAATCGTAAAGGAAAAGACTTATGACCATGCCGGAGACAGCCAGGGAGCCCATCCGCGTTCTGCTCGTAGACGATCACGTTGTCGTGCGGGCGGGATTGAAGATGTTGATCGAGAGCCAGGCCACAATGAAGGTGGTCGGCGAGGCGGGAAACAAGAACGACGCACTGGCCCTTGCCTCGCGCGAGCAACCGGACATCATCCTGCTCGACCTTTACCTGGGCGAGGAAAACGCCGTGGACTTCATTCCCGAGCTGATCTCGAAGGCGGAAGAGTCACGCATCGTCATATTGACAGGTGTGCGCAACCCCGAGGAGCACCAGCGCGCGGTCAAATTGGGAGCCATGGGAGTCGCACTTAAGGAAACCTCGCCACAGCTGCTGCTCAAGTGCATCGAAGGGGTGCATGCCGGAGAGGTGTGGCTGGACCGTTTTCTGACCTCC
>DASQID010000780.1:0-8577 GCA_035631775.1 Acidobacteriota bacterium | reverse complement strand
CGCCGGTCTGATGACCGGCGCCAAAGGAAATTTTCCTTCAAGCCAGAGGAGAGGTTCTTCTCGCGCAGGTCCATGGTGGAGGACTTAAGAAGAGCCAGCCGCACGCCGAATCCTGTCTCGTTGCATGGTGCCCGTTTGACGAATTATTACGCTAGGTTTTGCATCGCCGGTTCTGATACAACTCGTCGGCATGACCGGGGTGGAGACGAAGAGGTTGTGGCGTGCACTCTCAGTCTTGGGGCTCTCAGTCCTGCTCTGGTTTCTGCCTCCCCCGGGGACTCTGACTCCGGCCGCGATGCACCTCGTCGCGATCTTCGCGGGTACCATCGCAGGATTAGTGCTCCAGCCCTTCCCCCAGGGGGCTGTCGTTCTAATGGGGGTCTCGCTCGCGGCAGTCAGCGGCACGATTCCGCCGGCCGAGATCTTGACCGGCTACTCTGATGCAACCGTGTGGCTGATCGTCTCTGCGTACCTGTTAGCAAGGGGATTCATCATCACAGGCTTGGGCAGGCGGATTGCCTTCCTCACGGTTCGTACGTTCGGCGGCAGCACGCTCGGCCTCGGCTATGCGCTTACGATCGCCGATGCAGTCATCGCACCCGCGACTCCCTCCAATACGGCGCGAGCCGGCGGAATTCTGTTCCCGATAGTCCATTCTTTGGCGTCCTGCCTGGATTCCGGACTGCGGCCAAATTCGAGGAAGGCCGGCGCCTTCCTGATGTTCAACCAATTCCAGGTAAATCTGGTCACCTCGGCCATGTTCCTGACTGCCGTGGCTCCGAATGTCCTGATCGCAAAACTGGCGCACGAAACTTTCGGGCGTCCGATCAGCTGGATCGAGTGGTCTCTGATGGCTGTTGTGCCGGGCGTTCTCTCCCTGGTCCTCGTACCACTCGTTCTCTACAGGTTTCTGCTTCCGGAGATTAAGCGGTCTGAAATGGCCCCCGGTCTTGCTCGCGCTGAGCTTGAGAAGATGGGCCCGATGAGCGTAGGAGAGTCACGATTGCTCCTGGTGTTCCTCGCTACTCTTGTGTCTTGGGCAACAGCGCAATGGACGGGACTGAACGCGACTGCCGTGGCCATGACCGGTGTGAGCGCCCTTCTGGTTCTGCGAGTGATCACCTGGCAGGACGTGCTCGCGGAGAAGGGAGCGTGGGATGCTCTTGTCTGGTTTGGCGGACTGGTTACTCTGGCATCGGGCCTTGCCAGGCTGGGGGTGATTGGTCAGCTGTCGACTGCCCTGAGAACCACGCTTGGGGGCGTTCACCCTTGGCAGCTCGGCTTCGTGCTCCTGGTGCTTGCGTATTTCTATTCGCACTATTTCATTGCATCCATGACCGCCCACGCTACCGCCCTCTTCGTTCCGCTTTGCATGGTGGCTGTCACTTTGGGTGCGCCGGTCTCCCTCGCAACAGTGGTGCTCGGATTCATGAACAGTCTGAATGCGGGCACAACAACCTACGGCACCGGCCCGTCGCCCATCTATTTCGGAGCCGGGTATCTCGACCAGGCGACGTGGTGGCGGCTCGGCTTCATTACGAGCATGGTCAATCTGGTGATCTGGCTTGTGGTGGGAGGAGTCTGGTGGAAGTTCCTCGGCCTCTGGTAGCTTGGAATAAATCTGGCGCGTTCACAGCTCGCAGTTCGCAGTTCGCAGAGGCCGCTGATCAGTGGCTGACTGTGCCATTGCGAACAGCGAACTGCGAACCTAAAGCCGTGTTCCGTAAACCTGGTGGTAGTTTGGTTTATGTTATTTTTTGAGCACGATAACCCTTGTCACGCGTAATTCCCGCTGTGGACCGAAACGATAGGACAAGCCCCATGCACCCAGCCGGTCATTCAGTTTCACCAGCGGACCGATCTGCGGACTCCAAGTCATGCCGGTGTGGAAAAAGCCGGATGATACCCCCAATTCCCAGCGCTTCAAGAATGTTCGCGTGAGGTCACCGGTGTCGAGCACCTGATAGCGGGAGACATCCCCCCTCAACGGTGCGAAGTGTGCCAGGAATACGTTAGCCTTCCAGCCTGCTTTTTCAAACACAACCAGTGCGGCAATTTTGATGCCACGCTGTCCGCCCTCTTTGCCCATGACCGCGTAGGCAAGCGGGGCGATCATCAACGAGGGACCGGCTTTGAAGCCGTAGCCTCCCCCCAGATTAAACTCATTGCTTCCGGGCACCCCAACATAGAACAGGTCTACCATGAAGGACCGGTAGAGGGGAAAAGTCCAATCGACGAATCGATACTTTGAATCCGCACCCCGAACCTCGATGGTGTTTTGAGCCAGGGCCTGACAGCTTACGAGCCACACCGCCATCACCAGCCAGGCGCATTTAAAGGAAACCCCATGCATAAGAGCCACCCTGAGTAGTTTCTGTCGCGAAAATCAACGAATCGCCCACCAAGCCAGGCCCCGGAGGGCATACGCGTCAAGCTAAGCGAATTCGCGGCCGCGTAGCGGCCGACTGAATTTAGTCCGGCCTTTCAAGGCCGGGGTCTGATTGGACGGAGAAAGGCGTCGCGTCAGTGACGCAGATGCCCGCCCGGCGCCGCGCCCTTTCAGGCTGCGGCCCGCAGGCCGCTGGCTTTGCTGCTCGCTCCTCACATACCACCCCGGGCATAGCTCGTCGCTCGCGCCTCGCCAGCGGGCCTGGGGGCCAGCAGCAAAATGTGAAGTTATTCTTGCGCCAGCCCTTAGCTTGACGCGCATGCCCGGAAGGGCCAAAGCAAGTAGCCGGGGGCGCGAAAATTGACGATTGAAAGACGTGCCCGATGTTCAATCGTCAATCGTAAGTCTTCAATCATAAATCCCCACGCCCGGAGCTATTGGCTCGCGCCCCTTCGCGGCGCTTTCTGCGGGGCAAGTGAGTTTCGCCACAGAAACAGAATACATTCAACGCCTGGCGCGAGCCCCCCGGAGGTCTGCGGGATAAATCAGGCACAAATCAACCCCTCACGCGGTCGAGGATCTCACGCACTTTGCGGGGCAGGGAGTCGGCGGTGAAAGGCTTTTGCAGGAAGGCGGTGCCAGGTTCCAGAAGACCCTGATTCACAATTGCATCTTCGGAATAGCCGGAGATGAAAAGCACTTTGATTTCGGGGCGTCTGGCGACGACCAGACGGGCCAGTTCCCGGCCACTCATTTTCGGCATCACCACATCTGCGACGAGGAGATGGATAGGAGCGGTGTGCTCGCCGCATACCTCCAATGCCGAGAGGCCGTCGTGTGCCGAGATGATATGGTATCCCCGCCTCTGCAGGAGGCTCTGCGCGAGTTCAAGCACCGGCTGCTCATCCTCGACAAGAAGGATGGTTTCCGAACCCTGGGTGTCACCGGGAATCACGGGCTTTCTCACCCTCTGCTCCTGGGAACGCTCGACTCGCGGAAGATAAAGGGCAAAGTTGGTGCCGACCCCCTCCTCACTGTCGACTGCGATGTACCCGTCACTCTGCTTAACGATGCCGTAGACGGTGGACAGTCCCAGCCCCGTTCCCTTTCCGGGCTCCTTCGTGGTGAAGAACGGTTCAAAAAGATGTGAGCGGACCTCGGCTCCCATGCCACAGCCATTGTCCCTCACGGCCAGCATCACGTATTTCCCTGTTTTGGCTCCGCTGTGTTCCTGCACGAAACTGTCGTCCAGCTCCACTTCCGCAGTTTGAATGACGAGATGGCCCCCGTGCGGCATGGCGTCGCGTGCATTGACGACGAGGTTCATTATGACCTGTTCAATCTGACCACGGTCAGCTATGACTCGCGCGAGGCTCTTGCCCGGTATGACGGAGAGATCGATGTCTTCTCCTATCAGCCTGCGGATCATATGCTCCAGACCCTGCACCACGGTGTTGAGGTCAAGCACCTCCGGTTGGAGGACCTGCCTTCGACTGAAGGCAAGAAGTTGCCGCGTCAGCTTGGCGGCGCGTTCCCCTGCCGCATGGATTTCCTTGGCGAATTTTATATATGGGTCGGTCGCCTCCATCTTGAGAGTCAACAGTTCCGAGTATCCGTTGATACACGTAAGCAGATTGTTAAAGTCATGCGCGATGCCGCCGGCAAGCCTGCCCACGGCCTCCATTTTTTGAGACTGGCGGAATTGCTCTTCAAGCTTCTTTCGGCTGGTGTTGTCGAAGAGGTAGCCTTTGATCTCCACCAACTCCCCTTGATCGTCGAAAACGCCGAATGCATTTTCGACAAGATAGATCGGCTTGCCGTCCTTCCTGCGCGCCTCGGTTTCGCGTCGCTCCAGTTTCTTGTGCTCACGCAACTCCTCGAGAAACAAGTGCCGGTCCTGAGGCGTCGGGTAGAGTGATGCCAGATCCGCGCTCATGGCCTCCTGCAGCGAGGCAAATCCGAAAGTCTGCAGGAAGGTCTGATTGCAGGCGAGCAGTTCGCCGCCCGGAGTCGAGATATAGACGCCGCTCAGATCCTCGTCGAAGAATTTGCGATACTTCTCCTCGGAGGCGCGGAGCGCCTGCTCCGCACGCTTTTGCTCCGTAATATCCTCATAGGTTCCCAGAACGCCGATGATCTGCCCCTGACGATCATGCAGCGGCACCTTGTTGGTGCGCAGCCAGAGAGACTTTCCGCCCGAGCTGGTTTGAGGCTCCTCGAAGCTGAGCTTGGGTAATCCCGTCTCCATGACTTGGCGGTCATCCGCCCGGTACCGGGGCGCGTTTTCCCTCCATGACAACTCAAAATCGTCACGGCCGATGATTTCGCGTGGATGGGATAAACTCGCGTCGCTCGCGAACGCCTTGTTGCATCCAAGATAGCGGAATGCGTGGTCTTTCCAGAACACGCGCTGTGGAATATTGTCCAGGATCAACTGGAGCATCTGCCGGGACCGGTATATTTCTTCCTCGACGCGTCTGCGTTCCGTCATGTCGGTGGCAATTCCCACGAGGAAGACCGGTTGTTGACGTTCGTCGCGCACAATCGAAGTGGAAAGGTAGATCCGAAACTCGGAGCCGTCCCTTCGCCTGTTCAATAGTTCGCCGCGCCAACCGCCGCTGAGCGTCGCCGGAAGAATCTCCCGGGTGACTTCCGGGGGATTGCTTGGTGATCGGACCATGGAAATGTTTTTGCCGATCAATTCCTGGTCTTCATACCCATAGGTTTTTCGGAATGCCTCGTTGACGAAACGGATGTTGTCGGACATGTCGGTAATGCTGACGCACTCGCTCACGCTCCGGAGTGTGAGGGCGAGCAGGCTGAGTTCCTGCTCGGACCGCCTGTGTTCCGTTATGTCCTGTAGAGAAACGATGACCTTGAAGTGTGATTCCTCACACCCGGGCACCACAGACCAGCGCAGGGCGGCGTGAATCAGCCTGCCCGACAGTGTCCGATGGATGGCTTCGGTTTCGAGCAGGAGCCGATCTTCGCTTATCGCGATCAGCTGCTCCATGAACTGCGGATAAGATTCCTGACCGAGGATCCGGGGCAGTCCCGCAAGAAATGCCTCCTTGCTTTCCGCGTCAAAGAGCCGAAGTGCCTCCAGATTAACGTCCAGGATTTTGACGAGGCTGGAACAGCCTGCAACTGCCTCCGGATGCTCATTAAACCAGGATCTGAGATCCAGGACCCCTCCATTGCGAAGGTCATCGATATACTTCCTGACGGCGGAAAAGTCTTCCTCCAGTAGAGCGACCGGGCAGTTCTCAAACAGGCTCCGGTAGCGCCTGTCGCTTTCGCACGACGCAGGCTCAATCTGCCCCTCGGATTCCACTTGTTGGGCAGACGCAGTTGTATTTGATTGAGGAGTCTCCGGGGCTTCCCTGGCGGTTTCCCCTGGCATAGGGATCTCGAATGATGATGCGGGCACTATCATAAGGCGATAAGCTCACCTTCCGCAACTCATGTCTCTTCGGCACATCCGGAGGCACGCGATACCGATTTCGCAGCCGAACCGGTTTTCTGTCGCAGAGTTTCAAAACGGAAAATGGGCAAGGCTAGTATCTGTTCCGAAAATAGCGAGGCCTAGGGACGACTGCCCCACTCCTGGGCCATGGCCGAGCGTCGGCATGGCCGATTTTCATGCGCTTGGGTGCGCGCGCCGCGCATGAGATACTGTCGTGAAACCCCTTGGCCGTGCGGAAAGCGCCCCGGAGGGTCGCCAGCCAATAGCCCCGGGCAAGCGAAGCGCAGCCCGGGGTTGGGATTGTCAAGAAAGATCAGAGCCCTGAAGGGGCGACAGATAACACATGGCATACAAAGGGCTTTCGCCCCTGCCGGGGCTCTTTACTGTGCAATATCCTATCCGGGGGTTGCACCCCCGGCTACTTGCTTGGGCCCCTCCGGGGCCCGACCTGATGGGCGATACATCGAGTTTCGCGACGGAAACCAGGCTAGGCTTTGTAACCCTCCTCCAGCAGCACGCGACCGAGTGCGGACAGGAGAAGGAGCACGTTGTTTTCTGTGCTGCCGGATCCCATGAGCCCGATGCGCCAGATCTTTCCTTTCAAAGATCCGAATCCTGCTCCGATTTCGATGTTGTGCTCGTTCAGGAGGCGGCCGCGAACCCGTGCGTCGTCGATTCCTTCCGGGATTCGGACGGTGTTGAGCGTCCAGAGCCGGTGTTCGGGAGCGACGAGCATTTTCAATCCCATCTTCTCCAAGCCTGCCACCAGCAGCCTGCTGTTCTCTTCATGCCGTTGCCAACGCCTCTCCAGTCCCTCTTCCAGAATGATCGCGAGGGCTTCCCTCAAAGCGTAGTTCATCAGCGCGGGAGAGGTGTGGTGGTAGATGTGCTCCGGACCCCAGTACTTGTCGATGAGCTGGATGTCCAGATACCAACTCCCGGGACGTTGCCTGCGGCTCCGGATTTTTTCCAAGGCGCGCTCCGAGAAGGTCACGGGTGACAGTCCCGGCGGAGCGCCAATGCCTTTTTGCGAACACGAATAGCATGCGTCGATTCCGTTGCGGTCGATGCCCATGGGATGGGCTCCCAATGATGTCACTGAATCCACGATCAGGATGGCCTCGCGGATATCACGCAGGGATTTCAGATCTTCGATGGGCTGGCGCATACCAGTCGATGTCTCCGCATGGACCATGAACACTAGGCGCGCGCTGGATCTCCGGAACACGTCGCGCAGTTCCTGCATGTCCAGAGGCTTACCCCACTCGGCTTCGACTCGTCGGACTTTGCCGCCCCAACGCTCCACGAGTTCCGCGGCACGCTGACCGAAGAATCCGTTCACGCACACGATGACTTCGTCTCCCTGTTCGACAAGATTGGAGATGCAAGCCTCCATGCCGGCACCACCCGTGCCTGAGACCGAGAACGTGACGCGATTCTCCGTCTCAAAAACAGTCCGGAGCTGTTTCTGGATTTCGTTCATGCACTCGAGGTAGACAGGATCGAGGTATCCGAGGATGGGGGCAATCATCGCCTGAAGGATTCGAGGCTCAATGTTGCTCGGTCCGGGACCCAGTAGAACACGTTGTGGTGGATGGAAAGTGGTTGCCATGTGATCCCTCTGAAATCTGTTTAGCAAACGCGCCGTTCTAATTCTGCGACGCTGTGATCACCGCGGATTGAGATGCAAGAATGCATTTTATAGGCCGAAATAAGGTGCCTGTCACCGATTTTCATCGTAGAGTGGGCGTTCGATTGGGCAATCGATAATCGTCGTGAAGCGCCTGCCGGAGTGACTATGGAATGGGTTCAGATTTACGATCCGCTCGGGAGTGTGCTGCTGAGCACGCTTGCGGCTGCGCTTCCCGTCGTCCTCTTGCTGTTTACACTGGGGGTTCTTGAAGCAAAAGCGCATCAGGCTGCACTTGTGGGTCTTCTTGCCGCCGTTCTGATCGCCATCTTCGTTTATGGTATGCCGGCCCGTTCCGCGGCTGCGGCGGCGTTGCAGGGGATTGCTTATGGCTTGTTCCCGATAGGCTGGATTGTTCTGAATGCAGTATTTTTATACGAACTTACTGTTTCGACCGGGACGTTCGAGATAGTCAAGTCCTCCGTGGCGCACCTTTCGGCTGACCGCAGAATACAGGCACTGCTGGTTGCATTTTCGTTCGGGATCTTTATCGAAGGGGCTGCAGGGTTTGGAACTCCCGTGGCTATCAGCTCTGCCCTCATGATCGGCCTTGGTTTTTCCCCGCTCCATGCGGCAGGCCTGTCGCTCATCGCAAATACTGCTCCGGTGGCGTTTGGCGCCATTGGAACTCCTATCCTGACCCTCGCCGCGGTCACCGGGATCCATCCTCAGCTGCTCAGCACTATGGCCGGGCGACAGTTGGCCTTCGTCTCCATTCTTATCCCCATGTGGCTGGTCGTAACCTACAGTGGATGGAAGGGATTCAAAGGAGTTTGGCCCGTCGCGCTCGTCTCGGGCGGTTCCTTTGCCGTCGTGCAGGTCGTCTGGAGCAACCTCATGGGGCCGGAACTGGTGGGGATCCTGGGGGGAGTGGTATCGCTGGTCAGCACGGCACTCTTCTGTACCTGGTGGAAACCCGCGGAAATCTGGGAACCCTCATCTTCCTCGACGCCCAAAGGAATGAAAATCTCCCACCGTGAAGCCATCCGCGCCTGGATGCCTTGGGTGTTTCTCAGCGTGTGTGTGGTGCTC
>DASQID010000779.1:0-3044 GCA_035631775.1 Acidobacteriota bacterium | reverse complement strand
GATCAGCAGCCCGTCGAAGCATGCGCGGCCGTTTCCGCGTACTTGCAAGCGTATCGCACAACGGGAAAAAGCCGCTGGCGGAAAGAGGCTTGGACCGCATTCAACTGGTTCCTCGGCGACAACGACTTGCAGATTGCCTTGTACGATCCCGCCACGGGCGGCTGTCGAGACGGCTTGCATCCCGACCGCGCGAATGAGAACCAGGGCGCGGAATCGACACTCTCCTTCCTCATGCCGCTGCTGGAAATGCGCAAGCTGGAAGAATCGCACGTGATTGACAGCAGGTCCTGACCAGCCCGTGTTTATCTTTTTGCCTTACCGGACCGCGTAAGAGCTCGAGATTTTTCTGTCAGACTGTTCTTGAGAAGGATGATGATACAAAACGACTCTTTGTTTACCCGGCACCCTGCAAATCCGATCCTGACTGCGAAAGACTGGCCCTATCTCATAAACACGGTTTTTAATCCGGGCGCCACCTTGCTGCCCGACGGATCCACGCTTCTACTCTGCCGCATCGAAGATCGCCGCGGTCTTTCTCACCTTTCCGCGGCACGCTCGGCGAACGGCGTCGACGGGTGGCAGATCGATGCCAAACCCACACTCCTGCCTGACCCCGAGCGGTACCCTGAGGAAGTGTGGGGCATCGAAGATCCGCGCATCACCTACGTGCCGGAACTCGAGCAATATGCTATCGCCTACACGTCCTATTCGCGCGGCGGCCCCGGCGTTTCTCTCGCTCTCACCAAGGACTTCCGCACCTTCGAGAGGCTCGGCGTCATCATGCCGCCCGATGATAAAGATGCAGCCCTCCTTCCCAGGCAAATCGACGGATCCTGGGCGTTGATCCACCGGCCCATGACGCCGCTGGGAGCTCACATCTGGATCTCTTACTCCACAGATCTCCGCCATTGGGGGAATCACAAGCTCATGCTGGAAGCCCGCCGTGGTGCGTGGTGGGATGCAAACAGGATTGGCATGTCGCCTCCGCCGATCGAAACGCCGAGAGGCTGGATGATGATTTACCACGGCGTGCGAAAGACGCCTTCAAGCTCCATATATCGACTTGGCCTTGCCCTCTTCGACCTGGAACAGCCGGAAAAATGCCTTATGCGCGGTGATCCATGGATGTTTGCGCCTGAAGCGGACTACGAACGCCACGGAGATGTTCAAGACGTGGTCTTTCCTTGTGGCTACACGGTGGCATCGGACGGTGACACCATCAGTCTTTACTACGGCGCGGCTGATTCAACCATTGCCTTGGCACACGGCAGCATTCGCGAACTCTTGGCCTGGTTGGACACAAATGGCCATTCCGATCAAGCACACGACCGGCGGCTCCGGCAAAGCCTCGCCCCTGTTTGATGACATTCGCCGCGTTGCGGCGAACCCTCTCTTTTGGCGGTCCTTCACAGATGTGTGCTCAATTGAACAGATAACCTAACCGAATCCGTCTAGTATTCTGCCGTGCGGGGAAGCAGGAGAGCTGTTCCGCAGATCAGTCCACCCGCTTCAGCCTAACCGCCTCGGCTTCACACCTGCACGGACGAAAAGAAACAGGGGGAGAAAATGCTGTGGACAATCTTTGCGGTCTTGCTTGTTTTATGGCTATTGGGATTGGCCACCTCCTACACTTTCGGCGGCTTCATCCACATTTTGTTGGTCCTGGCGGTTGTGACCGTTCTGATCAGGCTGATCCAGGGCCGAAGGATCGCGTCCTGATCGTGGAGCCAAGAATATGAGATTAATCTCTCTAGCTGGGATTGTGTTGGTGGTTCTGGGTGCGCTGGCCCTCGCCTACCAAGGCATCACTTACACGCATCGGGAAAAGGTCCTTGACGTAGGGCCGATCCATGCGACGAAAGACACTCAGGAGCACATACCACTCCCTCCGATCCTTGGTGGCCTCGCGCTCCTGGGAGGAGTTGGTCTGCTTGTCGCTGGCGCAAGGCTGAAGGCTTGACGGAAGTTTTCGGTTGGGGAAAGTTGGAGATGGATTTCATTTAACGGCTTCCCTCGACTCATGGCGTGGTTTGAAGCGCCCTTACAAAGGTTTCGGAGAGAGCCAACTTCCGCAGCCGCAATTCTGAACATGGAGGTCAGCGATGTTACGTAAATTCATTTTCACCCTTTGTTTCATGCTTCTAGCGGTGGTGCTCTACGCGGCGAATAAAGAACAAGAGCGTCTCGAAAATTGCGGCGTCGTAATGCAAGAGATTATGAATATCCCCGACAGCATCCCTCAAGAGGTGATGGAGAAAGCCGAATGCGTCATCGTCTTTCCCTCGGTTCTGAAGGCGGCATTCGTTGTCGGCGCAAGCTATGGCCGCGGCGCGATGGTTTGCCGTAGTGGCCATGGTTTTAGAGGGCCATGGGGTGCTCCGGCAATGTATGCGCTCGAAGGCGGCAGCGTTGGATTTCAGATCGGCGGACAAGCTACCGATCTCGTTCTCCTGGTTATGAACGAGCGAGGCGCAGCTTCGATTCTCAATAGCAAAGTGAAATTGGGCGGCGACGCCTCTGTCGCGGCAGGTCCGGTGGGGCGTGATGCCTCCGCAAACACCGATGCCTACATGCGGGCGGAAATTCTCAGCTACTCGCGCTCGCGCGGTCTTTTCGCCGGCATTTCTCTCGAGGGATCCACGCTTCGCCCCGACGATGACGCCACTGCGGACGTGTATGGCCGCAAACTTACGGCACGAGAAATCGTGATTGGTGGAAAAATCGGGATCCCTGCATCTGGCCGCCACCTGGTTGCAGTCTTACAGAAGAACTCACCGCGGAATGAATCGAGGAAAGAATCTGCGAGCAAGTAGTTACAGGAAGGGGATATCCAGATGAAACTCATGCGAAAATCCGTGATCGCACTTGGTCTGATCCTGCTCTCAACTCCCTTGGTTTTCGCGCAGGATCTTTCCAGCTATCGAAAATTCTCACTCGGGACGAGTCTGGCCGAAATCACGAAGCAGGTCGGCCCGTATTCGCACTGGACGACTGTAATTCACCAACGCCCCGCGGTCATTCAAGAGATGGCGTTTTGGTCGTTG
>DASQID010000778.1:0-6605 GCA_035631775.1 Acidobacteriota bacterium | reverse complement strand
CTTCGGCGGAGACCATCAGATAGGCCACGAGTAGCCCCAGGGAAATAAGCGGACACATGAAGCCGGATAGGGCTAGTCCTCCGAGAACGAAGAGGACTCCCACGACGTCAATAACGTGATCCACGTAATATCCGTATCGGGGACGCTGCCTGTTCCGAACTCTTGCAACAGTACCGTCCAGGCTGTCACCGAACCAGTTCAGCGTGAGCGCAACGACGACCAGCGGCAGGAATTCCTGGTGCCGGCGCGATGCCCAGTAACAACAGCCCGCCGCCAACATCGAAACGAGCCCAAGCACGGTGAGGTGATCGGAGGTTATCCACAGCGGCAGCCTCTTCGCAATATAGATCAGGGTGCGTTTTTCGGGTTTGGCAAGCAGGCTCCGCTGTTCGCGAACATGTTCAGGAACGGGTTTGAAATTTGTCATAATTCTCCTTAGGGCCTTCGAGTTTTCCCTCTCGACATCGAGCAACATACCGCGCCGTATTTCCGTTACTGGACACTGCAACCGCGGTACCAAAAAAGAGGCATTTCGCCAAAGGCGAGGGTCCTTCAGCGCTCTGCAGATAAGTTGAAGAGACCAGCGTGTTTCTGACTGACGGGTGGCGACGATGATCACCCCGACTCATCTGGGGGCTCGAACAACGCCGCAATGAGAATTGCGCCAGCTGGAGAGGAATTTGGCAGCAGGCGAATCTGCCTCAAATCTCAAGAATTGCCCGCGCAAGCAATATCGGTGTATATCGTCGAGGAGCGGCAACGAAGCAGATGCCCGCCCGCCGCCGCGCCTGGGGGCCTGCAGCAGAATGTAAAGTTATTCTTGCGCCAGCCCTTAGCGGTGGCTTTCTATATATAAGAGGCCACGGCTAAGACGCAAAGACGCCAAGACATGTGCTGTATCCGTGTCGAAGTGGCAGGGATTTGAACGTTTGTGGCACGAAACTGCATATTGTCGTGCAGGTCATTCGTCTTTGAGCGTCCGCTCCATAAGCTCACGAATGGCATCCAATGGAGAGATCCCACCCTCGAGAATCCGCTGCACCTGCCGGGTAATAGGCATTTCTACGCCTTCGCGGTCAGCGAGTGCAACAGTAGCGCCGGTTGTTTTTACTCCTTCGGCAACCATGCGCATTGAGCCGACGATCTCCGGGAGTTTCTGCCCCTTGCCCAGTCGCACGCCTACCGACCGATTGCGGCTCAGTTCGCCCGTACAGGTGAGTACAAGATCTCCCATGCCTGCGAGTCCGGCCAGGGTTTCTCTTTTGCCGCCAGATGCGCACGCCAAGCGGGTAATCTCTGCCAGACCACGTGTTATCAAGGCTGCCGTGGGATTGTTGCCAAGGCCCAGACCTTTGATCACGCCGGCTGCAATGGCTATCACGTTTTTTACTGCCCCGCCCAATTCCACGCCGATCACGTCGTTTGAAGTATAGAGTCGCAGGGTGCGTGAGGAGAGAGTCCTCTGAACAGCTTGAGCCGCATCCCGGTCCTCGGAAGCCACGACCACCGCTGTCGGATCGCCCTGGGCAACCTCCTTTGCGAAGCTCGGCCCGGAGAGCACCGCAAGGCGCGGCACGAACTTCTCCGCTACCACACTCCGGATCACTTCGCTCATGCGCATCAGGCGAGAGGACTCGATGCCCTTGGTGGCGCTCACCAGGATGGTCTCGGGATACAGATATGGAAGCATCTGCTCGTACAGGCTGCGGCAGACGTGCGATGGCATGACGGTCAGCAGATATTCCGCTCTTTCAAGCGCCTCGGCAAGATCCGTGGTTGGAACGATGTTCTCCGGCAGATATACGCCGGGCATGAAGAGCTCATTCTCTCGGCACCGGCGAATGCTCTCTACGACCTCTTTTTCATACGCCCAGATTCTGACAGAGTGTCCGAGGTTGGCAAGCGTAAGCGACAGCGCGGTTCCCCAGTTGCCCGCTCCGATTACAGCCACGCGCTTGGCGTCGTGTCTGCTGAGATTAGGTCCTGATACCGGTGACATGGTTACCCCGTGAGGGTATGAACTCCACTTCATGCCGGACCTAGAATTCTCACACAACCGCCGGTATGGCAAGTGTTTCATTGAGATTCGGGCACCTTCGCGTCCATGCGGCATTCTCAGAATTCGCCGCTTCAATGCGAAGAGATCGACACTCACTCATGAGAAAAGAAAATTGGCATATGTGCCGATAATCCCTGGTGGATTGGACTCTTATGCGCCTCGCTCTCAATCCGTTTCAATGGACGACGCTGCGTGCCAAGATTCTGGCCCTGGCAGTCGTTCCCATCGCGATTTTCCTCATCGCGCTCATCTCCCTCATCATTCGTTCCTTTTATCTGGACATGCGCGACGGCAGTCTCGCCCGCATAGATCTGGAAACCGTGCGTGCAGCCGCCGAAATCGAAAGTGGCAATCTGCAGTCCGTATCGGTTGCGATGACGATGGCACTTGCTCAGCAGAACGGTCTGTTCGGAAAGCGGTCGGAATCGACCGAATATGCGCGGCGCGTGCTCGAATTCAATCCCCAGTTCACGGGTGCCTATTTCGGTTATGAACCGAATGCCGACGGCAGGGACGTGGAATATCTGCGGCACTTACGCCCCGAAGAAACCGGATCCTGCGATGGGAAAGGCCGCTTCCTGCCCTACTGGTTCCGCGACAAACGAGACCCTGCACGGCTTCGCCTGACTCCACTGGTGAACATGGATGCGAGTTTCTATTACCGCGGCCTGCAAAACCGGATGCTGGGAATGCCGGAGACTAAGGGCATCAACATTCCCGGCGGTGTAAGCGCGCACTTCGATTCCGCTGCGGTGGCGGCACTGACACCAGACCAGCGTGCCCTGATGATAACTGAGCCCTATGAGTACGAGGGCAAGCTCATCTTCGAACAGCCCAGCCCCATCATGATCGGAGGAAGGTTTGTCGGAATTGCCGGCATAGATCGCTCCCTTGACGAAACGCAGAAATACCTGCAATCGCTGAAGCCGTTCAAGACGGCAGACTTCATTCTGATAAGCCGTCGCGGGCGCATTGTTTCGGCCACGCTGGATCCTCGGCTGAATACCAGACGGATCGAGGATACGCCCTATTTCGACTTATTGTTGCCCTTCTACAAGATGGAAACAAATGCCGATGCCCGTCTGATTTCGGACCCGACGGACAAACAACGCTACTATTACGACGCAGCCAAGGTCAAAACCGGCAACTGGACAATCGTCATGCGAGTCTCTGAAGAGGAGATTTTTGCCCCGGTGTGGAGCTCTCTGACGGGTGCGATAGCACTCGCAGTTACTGGTCTGGTCCTCACCATGGTCATCTTGATTTGGCTTTCCGGAGCACTTGCAGGTCGGATCGCAACCGCGGCGTCTCTCGCTCGCAGAGTGGCGGAGGGGGATCTGATGGCCCGCGTGGAGGTCTCGTCTCACGATGAAACGGGAAGGTTACTGGATGCCATCAGGACCATGCTGGGGAACCTCCGTACCCTGATTGTGCAGGTGAAGCATTCCGGCGGGCAGCTCAGGTCTACGGCGTCTCGGATCTCGTCTGCCTCCAAGAACCAGGCGAGAACGGTCAGCGAGTTTGGTTCCTCTACCGCGGAAATTGCCGCAGCGTCACGACAGATCTCCACTACCGCGCAAGAGCTGGCAGGCACGATGGATACCGTCGCCGGGATGGTGAACGATACCGCGGCGCAGGCGGATTCAAGCCGAGGCAGCCTGCGTGGGATGGAGGGCACGATGCGATCCCTGTCACAGGCCAGCGACAGTGTCGGAGACATGCTCTCAACGATCCGCGGCAAGGCGGAAACCATAAACGGAATTGTCACCACGATCACCAAGATCGCAGATCAAACCAACCTTCTGTCCCTCAATGCCGCAATTGAAGCGGAGAAAGCCGGCCAGTACGGCCTCGGGTTCTCGGTCGTTGCGCGCGAGATCCGCCGGCTCGCGGACCAGACTGCGGTGGCCACCCTGGACATCGAGAGGATGGTCCAGGAAATGCAAGCCGCGATGACGGAAGGCGCGAGTGAGATGGCGCGATTCGCGGAGCAGGTTCGCCTCGGAGTAGCTGCTGCAAACGATACAGGCGGGCAACTGGGAAAGATTCTAGAGCGTGTGCAGTCACTCACCCCGCGCATCGAGTCCGTAAACATGGGTACGCGAGCCCAGTCTGATGGTGCCCAACAGATAAGTGCAGCCATGCTGCACCTGCAACAGGCCGCCCGAACAACGGCCGATTCGGTCCGTGAATATGACCGGTCGACAGCCGAACTGGAGGACGTCGTCCGGAGCCTGGATGAAGAACTTGCCCGCTTCAAAACCGGCGCATGACCCCTCGGAAGGAACTCGTGTATTTCTTGCTTCGCACTACTACTTATGTGAAATTCCTTTGCCTCCAGCAAGGGCCTTTCAGCAGCCTCAGGAAACTGAGTCCGCAACAAGCAGGCGGCTGGCAGAGGGCAGCAGGCAGAAAAAAACTTAGGTTACATGGGAAGGTATCAACGGAAGACTGCCTGCTGCCTTCTGCCAGCCGCCAACCCCAGCGCCATATCTGCTCCAAGATCGAAGCACTGCACTTTAGTTGCGGCTTGCCGCCCCAGGTAATTCGTGAAACCTGCGGCGGATCTTCTCCCTCCAAAAAGTGTCTGGATCACCGCAGCGGCCGAGAGTGATATGATGCGGTGCCCGGGGAGGGACATCATCGATGAGAAGATACGGCCAGGTCATTCACGTCAGACCCGAGAGGATTGACGAGTACAAGCACTATCACGCGCGGGTATGGCCGGAAGTGCTTGCCACGATTCAGGCGTGCAATATCCACAACTATTCAATCTTCCTCAGAGATAATTTTCTCTTCGCCTATTTTGAGTATACGGGCACGGATTTTGCCGCCGACATGGCCAAGATGGCCGCGGATCCGAAGACCCAAGAGTGGTGGACCATCATGGACCCCATGCAGAGACCACTGGATACGTGCAGGCCGGGGGAGTGGTGGGCCAGCATGGAAGAGGTTTTTCACACCGATTGAAGTCAGGTCTGTGGATGGACAACCATTTGCACTTGTCGCCAGTAGCTGCGGGCTTCATCCTTTGCGCAGGACACTTGCGCCGAAGTGCGACTGTCACATGTCGACGGACAGATGCAACTCAGAAATCTTCACTCAACCAATTTAGAAAGGAGCGGATGCTCTCATGCCAAGAAATTCGGAAGTCAGTCGGAGAGAGTTCCTCAAATCCGGCGCCGGCGCTGCCGCGCTGGGTGGTATCGCCTTCATCACTCGCCCGGAGAGGGTGTTTGGGGCCAATGACCGCGTTCACGTAGGTGTCGTCGGACTGCATGGCCAGGGGGGCGCTCACGTTCAGCAGTTCTCCAGAATGCCCGACGTGGAATTAGCCGCCTTCTGCGACGTCGACGAGAATGTGCTGAACAAGGCTGTGAGCGAATTTGAAAAAAGGGGAGGAACGAAGCCGGCGACATTTGTCGATCTCCGGAAACTCCTCGAGGACAAATCTATTGATGCTATTTCCATCGCGACTCCAAACCACTGGCACTCGTTGCAGGCTATCTGGGCCTGCCAGGCGGGCAAGGATGTCTACGTCGAGAAGCCGATGTCGCACAACTGGTGGGAAGGCCGACAGCTTGTCAAAGCCGCTCAAAAATACAACCGCATTGTCCAACACGGCACGAACAGCCGTTCCGGTCTCGCCGTCATTGACGGGATGAAGAAGATGAAGGAGGGATTGATCGGAGAAGTCTACTTGTCCAGGGGATTGTGCTATAAGTGGCGCAACACGATCGGAAAAGCTGCCCACGAGCCAGTCCCCGCCGGGGTGAACTATGACCTCTGGACGGGTCCGGCGCCAATGAAGCCCTTCACGAAGAACCGGTTCCACTACAACTGGCACTGGATTTGGGACACCGGCAACGGCGACTTCGGTAACCAGGGCATCCATGAATTGGACGTCGCCCGCTGGGGTTTGGGTGTAAAGCTGCCCAGCAAGATATCCGCGATAGGCGGGCATGTCATGTTCGACGACGATCAGGAAACGCCCAATGTGCTAAACATTGCCTATGAATTCAGGACGCCGGACGGAAAGGTCCGCATCCTGGAGTTCGAAGTCCGTCACTGGATGTCGAATCACGAAGCGGAGATCGGTACGCCGGCGTTTGGAAGCAGCGGTGTCCCGGCTGCGCTGGGCAATGCCGCTGAGGCCCAGGTGCGTCGAAGAAGAGCCGATCCGAACACCATCGGAAACATCTTCTACGGCTCCAAAGGATATATGGCCATGGACGGGTACGATTCCTACAAGACCTGGTTGGGCCAGGATCAGGAACCGGGCCCGAGCCAGAAAGCGGGCGGCAATAACTGGACCAATTGGATCCAGTGCGTGAAGAGCCGCAAGAAGGAGGACCTCAATGCTCCCATTGAGGAAGGGCACTACTCCTGTACGCTGCTCCATCTCGGCAACTGGTCGTACCGCCTGGGAAGGACTCTGAATTTTGATCCCGAAAAGGAAATGGTGATCGGGGATGATGAGGCAAACCTGAAGCTGAAGGGGACCTTCCGTGAACCCTACGTGGTCCCGGAGAGCGTCTGAGCCCTG
>DASQID010000777.1:0-2727 GCA_035631775.1 Acidobacteriota bacterium | reverse complement strand
ACCAGCGCCGGTCTGATGACCGGCGCCACAGGTGGTTGTCTTTCGTGCCTGTTGCGAAGTTGATTCTGCGCAGGTCCCTAGTCTTGGAGGTTCCTGGCGTTCTCCGCATCGTGGCGGTGAGCCATCAGATATTTATCTCCTGGACGAACACTTAGGAACGCGTGTTCTCATTGACCGGAATCCCGATCCCTGTTCACGCGAAGGGTGACCATAGTGGCACCGCGGTCCGGGGCATCGCTGAAGGATATTACGCTCGGGTGCCTACTCAGGATTGAGTGCACGATTTCGCGCTGAACCCCGACGCCTCGGCCGTGGACGATCCGCACAAACTCGTACCCCTTCTGCACCACCTGGTAAAGATACTCCTCCACCACGTCGGCAACCTCTCGCGGCTGGAACGTGTGCAGGTCGATCCAATCCTCGATAGGAATCTCTGTCGGCTCCATTTTCACCTTTTGCCGCTGGGCAATGGCGGTCTTGATTTCGATCCGGGTACGACCATTTTTTATCCGGGAGGAATGCGATGTAAACAAGAATTGAAAGGGACTCGCTTGGCACCTGTCCGATTCCGGCTGATGCATATTACGGGATTCAAACTCACCGGGCTATCGAGAATTCCCCCATCAGCGGAACAAAGCCGAAGGCAGCCTACACCGACGCCACGGTGCTCGTTAAGAAGTGCGCCGCGATAGTAAACAACAAGCTCGGCCTGCTGGACGATGAGCGTGCGCAGGCCATCGTCAAGGCGTGCGACGAAATACTAGAAGTTGCGCGAGTGGTGTCGTGAATGTCTACCAGCCCGGGGCCGGCACCTCGCACAACATGAATGTCAACGAGGTGGTCGCCAACCGCGCCATCGAGCTGTTGGGAGGGCGCAAGGGTGACTACACGATCGTACATCCGGCCGACCGCGTGAACATGGCGCAGTCCACAAACGACCTCTGCCCGACGGCAATCCGGATTTCGGCCATAACCGAGACACGGTTTCTACTCGAATCTCTGGCTGTGCAGTCCCGTGTGGCCCGGAGGCTTCTGGCACTCACGGTAGGAAGTCTGTTCCCAGGCAATGTTGAAATTCAATTGCGGCGGGCGCATAATCTCTTTGAACGGGCTCGGGTGGGGGTTCTTGATCAGGCGACCGCATCCCGGCGGTCGGATCAGTAACCTCAGGTTAGTTCCTTGAATTTCCAATGATAAGTAGCAAGAGGCAAACCTGGATTGCCGGGAGTGTCACTGGTATGTCTGAGGGCGTGAGATGGAACGAGATACGCGCAATCCACCCATCGAACGGTCAGCTGCAGCGGTGGTTTGGATGGTTATTCGCATTTGCGACTGTCGCATACCTGGCTGTCTACGAGATGCGAACTTCGGCCTTCGAGTCCTGGATTCTCTCCACCTACGCCAAGCGAATATCCTACAAAATAGAGCCGGGTCCCAGCTCCAGTGTCGTGTTCCCAAGGAGTGGACCTTTCGACATCCGATCAGGATACGCACTGATTCCCGAGTTTGTTCAACGCCTGGAGGCGGAGGGCTACAAAGTTGCCGATCAAGCCCGCTTCTCACCGGACCTCCTGCGATTGACCAGATGGGGTATCATTCCACCCTTCAGGCTGCCCACATCGACCAGGCTTGCCATCCTCGGAGTCGATGGCCATCCTCTTTTTAGTTCGCCGATAGCCAGTTACGAATACTCGCATTTCGAAGATCTTCCCCCTCTGGCGATCAAGGCGCTGTTGCTGATTGAGAATCGCGAGTTGGAGGAGCCGGCGGACTACCGCAGTAATCCTGTGGTTGATTGGGACCGACTCGCAAAGGCAGCTCTGCTTTACGCCGGCCGCAGGGTCGGCCTCCCAGTCCATGTCCAGGGAGGCAGCACTCTTGCCACGCAGATGCAGAAATATCGCTACTCGGATCGTGGGCGCACCGACTCCATCTTCGCCAAGCTCCGGCAGATGACGGGGGCCAGTCTGCTCGTCTACAGTCAGGGACCGGACACCCGTACCGAGCGCAGACAAATAATCTTGGATTATCTGAACACTGTCCCGCTCGCTGCAGCCCCTGGCTACGGCGAGGTTCATGGACTGGGGAACGGACTATATGCCTGGTTCGGAACGGATCCGGCGAGCATCAGCCGGGACCTCAGTTTGCCTGGAACCGCCAAGGCCAAGGTGAGAGCTCTCAAACAGGTGTTGACTCTGCTGTGCGCGGTGAGAGCCCCGACCTATTACTTATTGCAGAATCGCGCGGCGTTAGCCGCGCGTGTGAGTTTTTATACAGAGATGCTCGCCAGAACGCAGGTTATCGACGAAGGCTTGGCGAGCCGCCTCGAATTGACGAGGATAAAGTTCTCAACGCATGCGCCTCCTTCTTCGCTCCCACCGTATGCGGAGCGGAAAGCCGTCGATGCGCTCCGGAGTCGTGTAATGTGGATGCTTGGGATTCCAGGGCTGTACGAGTTGGATCGCCTGCATCTTGATATAGACAGCACCATAGATGGTCCCCTTCAGCAACAGGTCGTCAACCTGTTCGAAAGTCTTAGAGATCCCGCATTCATAAATGCCCACGGACTGCGAGAAAAACACCTCCTTCCCAGCGGAGACCCGGGCAAGGTCATTTACGGCATGTTGCTGCTGGAGAAGACGCCGCTCGGAAACCTGCTGCGTGTTGAGACTGACACCCTCAACAGCCCGTTCGATGTCAATGACGGCATGAAGATGCAGTTAGGCA
>DASQID010000776.1:0-12644 GCA_035631775.1 Acidobacteriota bacterium | reverse complement strand
GGGCAAAATCGAGGTATTGTTTCGCACGTCCGAGCTGAAAGCCGGGACCCGCTTGAAAACAACGCAGAAGCGATATGGCGGAAAAAATCATATGGACGAGTGGAACGTCCCTTGTTTAATGGCTCTTCCGATCCGATGCGCCACGCGCTCGAGGGCTGCTCCAAAAACTACCAGATCTTCATTGGTGTGGGCCGTGCTGAATGAGCCCAGACCGTTCATGACATATACGTCTTCGAGCAGCATCGCGAGGCGCAGGACCTTCTCGCTGAGTGCCACATCGCACACGGATGGGTCCAGTGCATCTTCAGGCCTGCCGATCTGCTGACCCTCGCGATACGGAAAGTGCACCCTGGTCAAGGAACTCGGGGGAAGCGCATCGTTGCCGTAGCCTGCGCATTGAGCGTAGATCCCTTCCGCGGCAAAGGTCGCTTCGACCAACCGCCGTGCCTTGTCACCCAGCTCGCTCAGGCGAGGATAGATCTCCCTCTCGTGCTCGATGAGATACATCATCATCGTCTTGGCTGCCAGCATGCATGCGGGATGCGCAGAGTAGGTGCCTCCGGAAAAACCCACCCGTTTGTCGGCCGAGCGGCCGCTCAACGCCAAGATATCCGCGCGCCCGGCGACGGCAGCCACGGGCGTCCCCCCACTCATCGCCTTTCCGAATGCCGCTAGATCGGGACGCACGCCGACGAGTGAACCCGCATCGCCGGCGCGAAATCTGAAGCCTGAGATCACCTCGTCAAAGACTAGGACGGACCCATAACGATGGGTCAACTCGCGGGCGGTCTGCAGATAAGTCCGCGTACCGGGCATCCCTCCCCCCACCCCCATGCAGGGTTCAACGATAAAACACGCGAGTTTGTCGCCGATGTTGCGGAACTGGTCCCGCAGAAAATCCGGGTCATTGAAGCGTGTGATTACCACTTCATCGGTCATGGCGGAGGGGATACCGGCGCTCTCCACGGTCTGAAAACTTCCTCCTGGACCCGCATGGATGCCTTTCAAACCCCAAGGGTGCCCACCATGCCAACCCCCGCCGACTTTCAGCACCAGGTCTCGCCCGGTATAGGCGCGCGCCAGCATGATGGCGTACATGGTGGCCAGGGTGCCGCTGGTGGTGAACCGTACCTGGTCCGCACCCGTACGCATGCACAAGAGCTCCGCGGTCTCAATCTGAAGTGCATCAGCGTGGCCGGTCTCCAGTCCAAATCCGCCGCCGAAAGCCTGCCTCAGAGAGGAAGTGATTATCTCGGGATTGTGTCCCAGAATATTGGACCAGTGCCCCTGCCAGAAATCCAGTACGCGGTGACTATCCTCGTCCTCCACCCAGGCCCCGGAAGCCCTTACGATGCGCGGCGGAAACGGCTCCAGCAGCCTCAAGCCATGACTACCACCATCCACCATGCAGCGTATTGCCCTATTGTTGAGCTCCGCAGATCGCGGCGAATACCGGGCGTATGCTTCCGCAAGCTCGCCCAAAAGGCGAGTGTGATCTCTAGGTGTCATATTTTCTCCACACTGCCAACGATGAAATCCTCGCCATCTCAGCAAGGTGCCGAGCACTCTCCCGAAGGAGTGAAAACTCTGGGGATATGGGCGGCGATTCGGGTGACGATTTCGTAGCTGATCGTGCCAACGGCACGGGCAATATCTTCGGCCCCAATACAGAGACTTCCCTGCCGCCCCAGTAAGACAGCCTCGTCCCCTCGCTTCACCCCGGGAATGTCCGTCACATCAATGACCATCATGTTCATGCAGATCGTGCCTGCGATGCGCGCCCGCTGTCCTCGGACCAGGACGCAGCCTTCCCTGGAAATCGCCCTTGGGATCCCATCGAAGTAGCCCACAGGTAGGATGGCAATTGTCGTCTGCCTGCTGACCACATAGGTCGAACCATACCCGATCGCTTCCCCACGCGAGAGACTGCGGACTTGGATTATGCGCGTCTTGAACTGGAGCGCGGGTCGCAGCTCGATCCGGTTTCGGTCCGTCCCGCCGCCCATGGGATCCAGACCATAGAGAACCAAGCCCGGTCGAACCATGTTGAACATAGCCTCCGGGCACCTCAGGATCGCGGCACTGTTCGAGACATGCTTGAAGGGAATCACGATTCCCTCACCCTCCAACCTGCGGACCACGCCGAGGAACCGTTCCAGCTGCATTTGCGTGTAAGCGGGATCGTCACTGGAATTTGCGAAGTGGCTGAAGAGACCTTTCAGAAATAGCTGAGGTAATTCCTGCAGTTCTTTGGCCAGACTTACGATTCGAGGTTCTTCGAAGGACAGCCCGTACCAGCCCATTCCTGTGTCAACGCTCAGATGGACGCTGATTCTCTTGCGGTGCTTCCGTGCAGCCGCCGCCAGCGCCCGAGGAAGGTCTTCATCAAACACGGCGGTTTCCAGGTCATACTCGACAATCCTTGCTGCCTCCCAGATCGGCGCGCCGTACAGTACCAGAACCGGGGCCCGAATCCCACTCTCGCGCAGGCACACCGCTTCGTCAATCGTCGCGACCGCAAGCATCTTTGCGCCGTTTTCAAGCAGAACCCGCGCCACTTGAGCGGCTCCGTGACCATAAGCATTTGCCTTGACTACAGCCGCAATTGCTACATCTCTTCCAACAAAGTTCTTTAATTGGGCAACGTTGTGGCAAATCGCGGTCAGGTCGACCTCAACCCAGGCAAGCGGCTGCGTTCGGATTTCACCTGCGCGCCAGGGTACGGAGACAAATATGGCGCGACCCGAGAATGCCCGACGGAAGGCATCCGCAGACACAAAGCCCTCTCCTCCGGCGGAGTTCAACATATCGTAGACATAAAAGCCGGCGCATTTGCCTCCATCCCATTCAAAACCATAGACGATCACGAAGTGCCCGCCGCGAGGCTTCTTGTCCTCGCCCTGCTGGAATCCGGGGTTGACAGACGCAAGCACGAGCCTGTCCTCGAGGAGTTTGCGACACAGTTGGTTGATTGAGAGACCTTCCCGGCAGAAGCTCTCGACTGACTGTTCCCGGGCCAACTCCGCAACCTTCGTGTGAATCCAGCCGACTCCCTCGATGTGGCCCTGGATTTCAATGCCCCTCGCCAGCAGCGCCTGCAGCGAGGTTTCCTTTTGCCATCCCAAAGCCCGGTAGCATGCGTCTGCGGCCACTTTCAGACAATCCAATCCGCTTGCGAGCTTCTTGAGACTCGGATCGCGTATCTCTTCCGCCGCAAAATGCTGGGTACCAGGATACTTGGTGAAATAAAGACCCGCAGTCAGGTCCTTCAGGCTGCGGTCGAATAGATCGAATCCGGCTCGTCGCACATATCCGTCAAGACGTCTGAATCCTTTGGATAGAAGCTCCCGTCCCATGAGTTACAGTATATTAGCCCGCGAAGGCAAAAGATGATAACAATTTAGCGGGCCGCGGCGCCTTCGGTTCATTGTCCTCGAAGGCCTCTTCTTTGCAGCGACAATCGCCGGAGCAAATCCTCAATGTCGGAAATACTTACATGGGCCCGACCATATATCAACCACGACTAAGCTATTAGGAATAAGGGCTTTCGTGCACTCCCATCAGCTTCGCCATTTGGTTCTGTTCAAACAGCTTACACTCCAGCAGGCGGCGAGTTGGTGAATCGCGACTTCATTTTGACGCCAGCACCGTGACCTCAAAGGGGCTAGTATGCCTCCTAGCTAAGAGCTGACCACAGGCGCGATAATTGCTTAGTCATTAAACGATTTATACTGCCTAGTCTCGGATCCGAAGCGAATCAGCCGCTTCAGTCCGCATGTGGGAACAGGCGCAGCCCCGCCGGATCCCGGCAACACCGTTAGCATGGGGCAGTCGGGCAGAATGCGGCTCAAGGGTTCACCCCTCACCAACTCTGGGTCGGTCGTCCCGACTGTCCCACCCTCAGATTTCGTGAAGTCGCACCTCGCTGAAATGCCTCCTCAGCCCAGGCAAGCCTAAGGGTCTGCTCGAGTCGGACTTGCCCAAGCAATTAGTGTGACGTGAATTGGTGGATCAGGACTTACAATTAGGGAGTCCGTTTAAATTGTCTCGTCAAGATCCGCAGAATCCCAGGATGCCTGTAGGAGCAGGATGACCAACCGACAAAAGGCCGGCCGGCATGTGCTGAGGAGGTATGAGGGGGGCAACCTATTGTTCTTCCTGGGTTTCATCTTGGCGCTGGGGATATTTGTCTCTTGGGTCTTTCAATCATATCGAAGTCCAAATGCAGTGGTCCCGCCCGAATCCCCGGAGAAGGGGATCCTGTCGGAAATTGTCACGCCGGGTTCCGAAACCTGCGTGTTTTATTTGGGGACCAAGCTGTCTGAGACAAACCATCGCTACCGCAGCAGAACGGAAATCCCTGCCACAGACGACGGCCTCGTAGCAGGCTTGTTTGGGATCCCAGGAGTAGAGGTGATAGTGGTGGACGGGAAGATGCTGATGCTTCAGAAGTCGCCCTTGACTCGCTGGGAGAGGATCCAGCCAAGCGCAAGAGAGGTGATCAAGAGTCACCTTCACATGCACCAATAAGGGAAAACCGCTTGTCTCGTGATCACGTCCGGCTCTGCGCCCTCGCACCTGTAGCCGCGGCTCATTCGCGATGCGATCGGGTGATCAGCACTTTCCGGGAGGGTTCTTGTGAATTTCGGCGTGCTCTCTGAGCCCCTGCGGGGGTATCTGAATTGTCCGCAAAGGCTCAGAGAATGCCAGGGATATCGAGGCTCTTTGGCGGGCCCAAGAGCACGGGCCGGGTGCGTCTAGCCATTCACATTCGAGAGTGAGGGATTATCGCGAATTGTCCTGAAAATCGAGCACCACTGCCTATGCTCAGCAAGAGGCATTCCACATTCGACACAGATTCTGATTCTGTGGACCGGTTTATTGCGCTTCCAACGGAGCAGCTTCTTCAAAAATGTCATATCCCCCTCCTGCATAGGCATCGGGCCGAGTCGCCGCCTGCGATGTCGATGTCAATCTCCATCGTTCTATACGGATTAGACGGGAAGGAAGTTCCCTTGGTTGGTCAAAAATCAAAAAAAGTGAGGGGCATCATTCCCACCTCAGAGCCTCCACTGGGTCCACGCTCGAGGCTCTCCGCGCGGGGATATAGCTTGCTAGAAGGGCAACCGCGCCAAGAACAGCCGAAACAGCGACATAGGTTGCCGGATCCACCGGGCGGACGCCGAAAAGGAGGGTGGCCAGGAGCCGGGTCAACACGGCGGCAGCGGCAAGGCCCAGCGCGACTCCAACGCACGTCAGGAGAAGCCCATGGCGCACAAACATGCTGCGCACCACTGATTGCTGGGCGCCCAGTGCTATCCGGATGCCGATTTCCCTGGTCCGTTGGGATACAGAGTAAGAGATCACGCCGTAAATTCCAACGAGACCGAGAAGTAGAGCCACCCCTGCCGCAATCCCGAGCATGACCAGCGTAAATGACGTGCGCGCCATGGAGTCGTCGAGGATCTGGGTGAGGAGGCGAACATTTGCAAGCGGGAGGTTGGGGCTCACCGACCAGACGGCCTGCTGGATCTCCTTTAAAAACGAGGAAGAGCCGGCCCTCTGGCTGCGGATGGCATAGCTCATGGCCCGCCGAGTAAAAATCTTGCTGTCCCAAAAGTCAGATATGAGCATCGGCCAATACACAGTCGGAGTAGCCTTTTGATTTACGCCATCGTCGTGTATGTTTCCCGTCACTCCAACGATTTCGCGCCAGGGATCCTTTGGCGTATTCCTGACGCGTCTGCCAATGGCCTTGGCAGGATCTTTCCAATACTCTCGCGCCAGGTTTTCGGTGATCACAACTACGGGAGCCTTGTGATAAATGTCGGTCCAGCTAATGTCGCGGCCGTATAGAACGGCGTTCTCCATGGTCGCGAAATAGTTCGGTGATATCCATTTGTAGCGGCGAATCCGGGGAATCTGGCCTTCGGGCGGAGGGAAGTCTTCCACAAAAATGGGATCTGCGCTGTCAATGCCGTCCATCGTAATTGACGATGACAGACCCACGGACGTGATCCCGGGAAGCTGCTCAATTCGATGCATAATTTGCTCGTGGGTCCGTACCACCATTTCCTCTTCTGCAACCTCTGCCTTTGGTATGGAAACCCTCAGTGTTAGAACTTCCTCCGGCCGCTGAAAACCGGGCTGCACATTTCTCATTGCCTGGAAAGTGCGGATCAAGAGCCCGGAGCTGATCAACAGAACAAGTGCCAGAGCGATCTGGCAAATCACCAGCCCGTTGCGTGCCCGGTGTCTTTCCTTGCCCTCGCTTTGTGCACGGCCTCCCTCCTTTAATGCAGACGACAGCTCCGGCCTCGCATATTTGAAAACAGGGAGCAGGCCGAAGAGAATTCCCGCCAGCAGCGAAACCACAAGCGTGAACAAAAGCACAGTCGGATCTATGGAAATGCTCTCCAGACGCGGAATGCTTCCTGGCCCCTTAGCCACCAGGAGCCGCAGGCCCGCATCCGCAAGAAGCAGGCCGAAAGCACCTCCTATCACACCGAGGGTTGTGCTTTCCAGCAGAAGCTCCTGGGCAATTTGTCCCCAGCTGGCCCCCATTGCAGCCCGGATTGCGAGTTCGCGCTGGCGGCTCTCAGCGCGCACGAGAAAGAGATTCGCTACATTGGCACATGCAATCAGGAGCACCACCCCGACAGTTCCCAACAATACCCAGAGCACCTTGCCCACATCTCCCACAACATCCTGCTTGAGGGGGCGGAGGTTCGGGCCGAGATGGGCCTCCTCGAGCATCTTTAGAGTAAAGCCGGGAGGCAAAGGAAACTTTTTCAACGCCAAGGGGATCATGCGAGCCACGTCGGCGTTCGCTTGCTCCAGGGTAATCCCCGGTTTGAGTCGCGCGATTGCCTGATAGCTGAAGTTGCCGACGAACACCTCGCTGCGGTTGAGCTGCATGGGAAAGTACAACAGGGGGTTGGCGCGCAAAAACCGGAAGCTCTGAGGGAGAACACCTATGACGTCCCTGGGCTTGCCGTCAATGACAAGCTTGCGGCCAATGACACCCGGATCGCCGCCGAACTTTCGCTGCCAGTATGCATAGGTCAGAATGACGGTCTCCGGACTGCCGGGGGAATCATCCGCGGCGCTGAACGTGCGACCCAGAATCGGTTGAACGCCGAGAATGGGAAGCATGCTCTCTGTCACACTCAATGCGGCGACCTGCTCAGGCTCCGCGATCCCGGTCACCGAAGCCGACGCGTAGCCCCACATACCGACGTCCTCGAAAACGCGGTTTTCCTCCCGATAGGTGAAGTGGAACGCCGGTCCTTGATTTATTTCATCAAAGCCAAGACCCTTCGCCTTGTGCCAAACGCCGACCAGCCTTTCCGGATCCTTGAATGGAAGGGGCTTCAACATAACAGTGTTCACCACGCTGAAAATGGCGCTGTTTGCACCGATGCCCACCGAGAGCGTCGTCACGGCGACGATCGTGAACAGCGGGGCGCGCGCGAGCTTGCGCGCAACGTGACGCATCTTGCTCCCGGTCGATTGCATGACTAGCCCCTCCGCCTGCTCATACGCACATCGTACCAAAAAGGTTCTCGGCGAGTTGCACGAGTTTCACGAACGATTAGACTCACAGATTGCTTTCTGAGAGTGGTCTAATTCGTGGCAGTTTTTGGCGGCTCGGCGTAGGATCGGTGTGTTTCCGATAAGTTCAAACCAAACCTGGAGGGTTTACTTTGAATCGGCGTACATTCCTGCAACACGGTGTGGTTTTGCCTGCAGCAATTGCCGCAACACAGGGCTCGCTCGTCCCTTCACAGGGCAGCTCCAGACCGGCCGGCCGGGTTAGTCTGCGGGAGAAGTTCTTCGGCTGCATCGCTGCCTGCCATGTCGGCTCAGCCATGGGTGCGCCGTGCGAAGGCTGGCTCTATGAGCGAATCGAGGCTAAATACGGGACCATCGACCGCCTGCTGCCCTATCAGCATTATAGCAACGGCTGGCAACGCGAGCCCGGGACAACCGAAGACGGATGCGAACGGCAGAAGTTGATGATTACCGCAATCAGCGAGAAAAAGGACAGGGTAAACGCGGAGGATGTAAGGAAGATATGGGTCCGGGATATGAGGCCCGAGCAGGCAGGGATGATCTCGGAGCCTTTCGAGATGCGGTTGCTCGAGATGGCCAAGAGCGGAATACCGGCCTGCGACATCGGCAGATACTGCGATTATGCCGGTTTGAACTCCTTCGCTCGTTCCTGCCACCCGATCGGCCTGATAAATGCCGGCGACGTCGCCGGTGCCGTGACAGACGTGTTTGAAGTGGGACAACTCTACCAGACCACCAACAGCAGAGGTCTACAGTGGGCTGCGGTTACGGGTATGGCGATCGCGGCAGCCACAAAGCCGGCAGCAACCGTCGACAGCGTCTTTGCCGCAATCCACGATGGCGATCCTCGCTTCGGCAAGGATTTCGGTGAGGTGCGCGCGGCGCAGGAGATCGAGCGCGCCCTGGCGCTCACGAAGGATTGCAGGTCCTTCCGGGAGATGCGCAAGGCATTTGATTCTGTTTACAGCGGCAGCGGCACCCCATACGCATTCTCCTCGGCGAACGAAGTGGTAACCAAGGCTCTCAGCATTTTCCGCATGGTCCAGGGAAATCCAAAGGAGGCCATAATCGCCGCAGTCAACCTCGGCCGGGACACGGACTGCCTCGCGGCGATCGCGGGCGGCATTTCCGGCGCCCTCAGCGGGGCAGGCGAGCTGCCCGAAGAGTGGCTGAAGCAGGTCGATTATGCGACCACGAAAATGCCCGTGACCAATAACCGGAGAACACTCAGGGAACACGCCGACGGTCTGTTCGAGGCATACCGCGCTCGGCTTCGCAAGATGCGCGCCTTTGCCGACGAAATGGAAAATGCCTGATACGGAAAGGAGAATCATATGAAGCTGGCGGTTGGCGGCGACCATGCAGGATATCCGTTGAAGGGTGTGGTGATAAAGTTGCTGCAGTCCTGGAAACACACGGTTAAGGACTGCGGTTCCTACAATCCCGAGCCGGTTGATTTTCCCGACATCGCCATGCTGGTATGCGATGAGATCAAGAGCGGCCGCGCCGAGCGGGGCATCATGGTCTGCGGCACCGGTGTCGGCGCCGCCATCGCGGGGAACAAGATCCACGGTATTCGAGCGGCTTTATGCCATGACACCTACTCGGCTCACCAGTGCGTCGAGCACGACGACGTGAATCTACTCTGTATCGGTGCACAGATTATCGGTCCCAGCGTCGCCGAGGAGATTTTACTTGCATTCCTGAACGCCAGATTCAGCACAGAAGAGCAGTTCCGCCGCCGCGTTCGAAAGCTGGATCAAATGGATATGCTTGTGCCCAGGAAGTAGCTTCCCGAATTGATCGGATTCCGCGGTGTCCTTCGAAAAGGCTCCACCAGGACGCCAGGGATAGCAGCGTTGCTTCTCAAGGAGCTATTGGCTTGCTGATTTCTCGGGCATCAAGTATTTGTTGAACCACGCCAGGTAACGCTCGAGCCGGTCGCGCACGTAGCTCGGCACCGTGATCCCATGAAACTGGCCGGGGTAGATGATGAGCTGGGTATCGACGCCGAGGCTCTTGAGCGCCTGGTACATCTGCTCAACACCCACCGTGGGAACGTTGAAGTCTCTGTCACCCGACAGGAAAAGAGTGGGGGTCTTTATCCGGTCCGCCTGGAAGAAGGGATACGATAGTTTCACCCACAAATCCCTGGTCTTCCAGGGGACGCCAAGCTCGTTTTCGTATTGGACGATGTACTGATCCACGCCGTACATCGAGAGCTGAAGTGCGCTGCTGGCGCCGCTGACGGCCGCTTTGAAGCGGGTGTCCGAGGCAATAGTGTAGTCGGTGAGGATGCCGCCATAGCTCCAGCCGCCGATTCCCAATCGATCCGGATCCACAACCCCGCTCGTCACCATATAGTCAACCGCGCCGAGAAGGTCAAGGACTTCCTTGTCCCCCCAGTCGGCATAAATGGCTTTCTGAAAGGCGGATCCTCGTCCCGAGCTGCCGCGGTAATTGACGGAGATCACAACGTAGCCGTTTGCGGCAAAATACTGGCGGTCGAAGCTGAACGAGTGCTCGTCCTGCCCGTTCGGCCCACCGTGGATCAGGAGCAGCATCGGGCACTTCCTGCCTGCCGCGAAGGAGGCCGGCTTCACCATGAGGCCGTGGACTTCCGTGCCGTCCTTGCTTTTCGAGGTGAAATCCTCGGTCGTACCCAATTGCAGCTCAGCAAGTAAGGCATCGTTCTGGTGAGAAAGACTCCGCAAGTTGCCGTTCTCGAACGCATATACTTCCCCGGGCGCCGTGTCCGTGCCTGCAATCAGAGCGAATGACCCATCATCGCGGCGCGCAATGCCGGATACGGTGCGGTTGCCGGAGGTGATCTTCTCAGCGGGACCGCCCGCCAACGCTATCCGCTCGACATATGTGCTGCGATCGTCGGCCGCCAAGAACTGGATGCTCCTGCTGTCCGATGCCCAAAGGAACGGCCCGAAGACGCCGCGATCGAGTGCAGTTGTGAGTACGCGGGCCTGTCCGCCGGCGGCAGGCACCACCGCCAGTTTGTTCTGGCTGTATGCCCAGTATCTCATTTCATCACCCTGGACGTAGACGATGTACTGGCCGTCAGGACTCCATGCCGGCCGGCCGTCATCGGATCCTGCGTAGGTCGTCAATTGCCGCGGCTCGGCCCCGGCCTTTGCTTCAATCACGAAAATGTTCGTATCGTTGTTGCGATCCGGGTCTGTCGTCCGGTTGCTGACGAAGGCAATGTAGCGTCCATCGGGCGACCACGCGGGAGAGTCTTCGTTGTAACGGCCGGAAGTGAGAACCTCCGGCTTGCGGGACTCCACATCGAAGATCTGCAGGTGCCGACGGAGTGGTCCGAGATAACCCTCGCGATCCTGCTTGAAGTGGTATCGGTCTATGACGATTGGCGGCCGCGTCTTGCGCTTCCAGCCCTCCTTCTTCTCCGGCTCGGAGTTTGGGTCAGGATCGTTGACCGCCAGCACGAGCCGCTTGCTGTCGGGCGACCAGGAGTAATCGGAGACCCCCCCCTTGATGTCGGTAAGCTTCTGCGCTTCACCACCCGACCGGTTCAGCAACCAGATCTGGGATCCTTTTTTCTTTTCCTCCTCATCCCCACGCGAGGCGAGAAATGCCAGGTATCGGCCGTCGGGGCTCCAGCGCGGCACACTCTCTCCACTTTCGGGAGTCGACGTGAGGCGGATCTGCTGGTTTCCTTCCCAGTTGACCATCCACAGGTCCGTATCGCGGCGATCCTTTTCGGCATCTACGGTGCCGACCGTGTAGGCAACCCACTTGCCCTCTGGCGACACCTGCGGATCGCCCACGTTACGCAATTTCGCCAGGTCGTCGAGTGTAATCGGGCGTTTGGGCGCCTGCCCGCTCGCGAGGCCGGCGGCGGACAGGAAAACGGCAAATATCGCCCCTTTGGCGATAAGTGTGCGTCTATGCATAAGAGAAACCTCCCCCGGGAAGAACTGCAGATGCGCATATGTAGCGCGGGTCCCCCGAAGAAGCAAGGTGTAATTGTCGAGAAAATCTGCCACCGACTTCACGAATTACATAAGCGATAAAATGGATTATCTCGTGAAATTCGTATTACTAGGCTCTATCTTCTTGTTTTTTAACACGAAATTGCTCGTGGGGACAGTCGTCGCCAGCCTCTCATGCACGAGCCGGCGGACAAAATAGATGTCGGATCTTGCGCGGCCCGGGGACAGGCTGCAACAGCCTAGCAGGCTAACCACCGTAGTCAAGCATGAAAGCCCTGCCCGGTTATTCAGGTTCTGTAACAAGCCTGGCTTCCAGGCAGTCCATGGTCTATCATTAAAGCGAAACGCCAACACACGCGAAACCGCCTCATCGGACTAAGCAGACAGAGGGTTCCTTCTGCGACCTGTGCCCGGGGGCGGCACACGCGCCTCAAATCTAAAATTCAAACCGGAGAACGCTTGATGAGTTCGGTAGTGTCGGTAACAGGGCGCGTCGTGTGGGTTTTGCAGGTGTTGACTCGTCACGGACTCCGCCACGCCAAAGAGATCCTCAACGGTGCCGGAACATCGGGCCCCGTTCGGCTCCGCCAACTCTTCGACGACCTGGGCGGTACATTCATCAAGTTCGGCCAGTTGCTTTCGCTCCAGCCGGACGTCCTGCCGATGGCGTATTGCACCGCGCTGAGCGATCTCATGGACCGGGTTCGCCCGGTGCCTCTCAGCGATATCGAGATGGTTTTTGCCGCGGAGATCGGGCGGACAATGGCCGAGGCCTACGACGAGCTAGATCCGCAGCCTGTTGCGACTGCGTCGATCGGCCAAGTGTACCACGCGCGGATCGGTGACCGACACCTCGCGGTCAAAGTTCAGCGCCCGGCGGGCGAGACGCAGTTCCTGGTCGACCTGGGCCTCATGACCGCGGCGATTCGAGTGATCCGCTGGCTGCGAATTCGCCCCCTGTATTGGCTGATTGACCCGACCACCGAGTTCATCCAGTGGACGCGAGAAGAATTGGATTTCAGGCGCGAGGCCGCGTATATGGTGCGGTTGAGCCGCGACGCAGGAGGAAGGGCCGGCACCAAGGTGCCTTCAGTCCTGTGGGAA
>DASQID010000775.1:0-14275 GCA_035631775.1 Acidobacteriota bacterium | reverse complement strand
ATTCAGCTGGTACACATACGCGCCCAAGCTACTCAAGGGGCGCGGGGACATCGTTTGGATTTACGGCGGCCCACCAGGCGTCTCGAGGGTTTCGTCGGCCATCACCGAGAATCCGCTGCGCGTGTGGCTCTACGGTATTGACGGCTGGGTTCACTGGCTCGCGGTGAAGCCGGGCGAGGATCCCTGGTTCCACTTCGACGGTGGAGGCACAGCACTGGCGTTCTCCGGTGCGCGCTTCGGGATCGACGGCCCCATTCCGAGCGTGCGCTTGAAGCTGCAGCGCAACTGTCTTCAGGACTTGACCCTGCTCGACAGTTTCAAGATGAAGTACCCGCTTGATCAACTCAAGAGCGAGGCGGCCAAGCTCTACAATGGGACAAGACCCGAAGACTGGTGGACTCCACGACCGGCGCTGGCAGATCTCCCTCCCAGCGAATGGACAAACAGCTCCATCGACGCCGCAATGCGGGCCGGACGAACAACAAAACCAGAGCTCCACTCGGCGGCATGGCACAACGTCCACAGCTTCATCATGAAACTGGCATCGGAGGCAAAATGAGGCTTCGACACTCTATCTGCGGATTGGCACTCCTCTTGATCGCATCCGCGCTTGCGCTTGCCCAGGACGGGGACACCGCAAAACGCACCAAAGAGAGTGTGGCGCGCGATCTTGATGAATTAGCGAGAATCGCCAGCGTCATGGTCGACGGGGACTTATGCCGGACGATCATGAGCAAGCGTTCGCTCGATCGCATGTTTGTGGTCGATCCTAAGGACCCTTGGGCGGCCAGCGACGACTTCAATGTGAACTACGAGCCGTACATTCGAGTCAAGAAGACTTTGACCCGTCTTTCGCGTCTATTGCCCTACCCGTGCGACGTGAATCTGTGGATGCCGTTTGAAGGCCGGCCCGACAAGATACAGATCCTCATCAGGAACGTCAACGAGTTGAGCCAGTTTTGGACTTGGGGAGATCTCACCCAGGACATGGTTCCTGAAATGAAACAGGTGCTGGAGACCGGCGCGCGTACGACGGTGATGCGCAAGGCCGGGTTGGTGTCTGTGTTGGCTCCGGTCCGAAACAGCCTCGGTGATATCGTGGCGCTGCTGGAAACTGTCAGCCTCGATCCCAACTTCACGCCGCCACAAGTGCATGCAAGACTGGGGGCCGGGGGCCAGGGGTCAGGGGCTGGAGAAATGGGAAAGGGTCTGCAAGCCGGTAACTCCCATTCTGTGAGGTGATCTGTGGTCGCCACAATCAGCTTTCTGATTTCTCTTATCCTCAGCCAGACTGCTGCGTCCGGGCGGCCTTTCTACGATCGAAAGCACGACTCGAAGGTCTTTGGCGAAGCGCGCAACTATCGCATCCTCCTGCCGCCCGATTACATGACCAGCGGGAAATCCTATCCGGTTCTATATTTTTTCCACGGACACAGAGACCGGTACACGCTCGAACACTACGACGGCGGAGCCGACTTCATACCAAAGATGATTGATTATGTCTCCAGCCACGATCTTATCGTTGTGCTTCCTGACGGCTACGTTGCCGAGGATTACACAGGATTTTACGGAGGAACGCCCTATGATTTGCGACTCGAGGGAGGTGCACATGACTTCGGATCCTACTTCGGGGAGCTCGTGGCCCACATCGACGGGACCTACCGGACTCTGACCGATCGTCGCCACCGCGCGATCTCCGGGCTGAGCATGGGGGGGTTCATGAGCCTCTGGCTCAGCGCTCGATATCCCGATCTTCTTGGAAGCGCATCTGCTTTTAATCCCGGGCCGGAGTTCTACGTGGGGGAGAAGGGCCGCCGGGTGCTCTGGCGGGCCAAGGATCACGTGTCTAATCACACCAACAGCATGGTCCGCCTAATTCGCGCCAGCGGCGACTACATCAGCCAATATCATGAGGAAACACACGCGGCATATGCCAATGCCGGAGGGGTGAACTTTGAATACCGCGTTGATGAATACCATAGGCACTGGATCACTTCGATCGCCGAGACCTTCGACTTTCACGAGAGGGCCTTCAGGAACTCAACGCTGGACAACGTGCCCGTGACCTGGAGTTACGCAAGTCCATACCGTAGTTTTGGTGCGTGGGGCTATCGCGTCGAGACAAAAGGAGAGGAGGCCGGCATAACCTATTTGCATGATGTGACTCAAGGAGGCCTTCGAGTCATGACCAGACGCTGGGCTCCGGATGGGCCGCCTGTGACGGACCGGCGGATCACCCTTACGACTGCCCCTCGTTATCGGCCAAGTGCGACCTATATCATCCTAGACCACAATCTAACGACCGCCGTGACACAAAAAACGACGGCCGCGGCAAACGCGGACGGCAGCATTACACTAAACGTCGACGGCATGGGGCATCAGATCAGCTTGATAGGCCCCGGAACCGGCGCGCAGCCTCCGGTGCTTCTGCCGCTCACTGCCGGGGACAGGCCGCGCCTGCCACCCCAAACGGACATTTCGCTCCCCATTCGCATCTACAACCCGCGCGGCGAGGCTATGAAAGATGTGAAGATCGCACTGTTCAGCGAATATCCAACCGTGCAACTGTCGGGTTCTGAGGCGAGTATCCCTTCCCTGGATGCCGGAGCATTTGTCGACCTGTCGAAACAATTCCGGGCCCGTTTCACCGCGGGCACGGGATATTTCGCTCCCACGCGGCTTCAGCTGACGATGACATTCGACGGCTGGTACACGGCTTCCGATGACATCGATGTTCTGGTAGCTCCTGAGGTAATTCCCTGTCCTGCCGCGATCGAAATCATGGATGGACGGACGCATACCTTCACTGTCTTCCGCCAGCGAGGTAATCAGGGGGGAGGTGCTCCGATAGAAATCAAGGTCACCGAAGGAAAGGGCAACGGCAACGGGATTCTGGAGCCTGGAGAGGAGGTGACAATCTGGGTGAAGATGCTGCAGGGGATGGATCCGTTCGACAAGGGCAACTGGCACCGTTGCAAGGTCTATTCGGACTCCCCCTGGCTGGAAGAGATCGGCAATCTCGAGAATCCGAAGCAGAGGGAGTGGACCAGCGCGATGGAACGCACCAGTCTCATTCGCCTCTCCTCAAACGTTCCGCATGGGATCAGCATTCCTGTTCTGCTGGACAACGAATCGTGGAGCTTCTTCTTCACACCCGATGTTCGCTACGGCGTCGAGAAGCTCTATCAGGCCTTTCAGCTGCATACAAACCATCTTCACCGGTACGAAATAGCGGTGCGCTGACTTTGTCTGCGGCCTCTGCTGACTGCGAACCGCCAACTGTGAACCTTGATCTCAGACCTCAACGTGGAATACGGGTTTGAGGATGAAGCCGAAAATGACAGAAAGTGCCAAGTAGGCTACCAACCAGTGAATGCGCCACGCGAAGAAATCCAGCCGGCGGGCCGGATAGCTGATCTCGATCAGTTTCACCGGCGAAGTTGCAGATAGGGCCGCTTCGCCCGGATTCGCCAGCTGGTCGGTCCACCCTCGTGCCACTCTCGCAGTGGAGATCCTGGAGAGTGAATTTCCTCCAATCACCAACTGCTTTCCCTCCGCTTGGCCGTTTACCACCACGTGCAGAGTCCACCCTCCCAGCTGATCAGCTCTCAAACGCCAGTCCACCTCACCCTCTTTGTCTATCCTCAGCGGGGCGGCTTCGACGCTGAATCCGGCTGAAGGTTCAAGGGAAACTTGTTCCCTCGAAGGCAGGTATCCTGGTTTCAGCAGCACCTTCGCGATAGCAACTCCGCCTGGCCTCAGCGACTCATAGCCGAGCCATTGATCCATTTGGATGATTGCCAGTACCAGTGGAACGATCATGACCAGCATCGGCTTCACGGAGTGGCTGAGGTATTTGAGGTTGTACCACAGGATCCTGCCTTGTGCTGAAAACGCCGTGGACAGACTGTTCCTGTAAAGACGCACCTCCAGAAGGTGAGCGATGATCTTATCTTTGGTTGCCCGTATTTCTTGCTGGTTTGAGGCGATACGGTAGACGAAGAGCATCAACAGAGCCGTCAGGAGAGATACCACGATTATCGCCACCCAGGAGTTCATTCCGTGGAGAACATAGAAGACGGCATCAAACATCCGCCTCAGGAAGGAGTTGAGAATGTCAATCATGGCAGCTCCGGGTTTAGCGGGCCGACGGAATCGATCATGAGATATAACCCAGACCCTTGAGTTTCTTCTCGATCTCTTCGGGTGAATCCGCTTCCTCCAACTTCGCGATCTCCCTCTGCAGGCAATGCTCGATGAATTCCTCCGTTGAGGAATACCCGGCCAATTCGGCAAATTTCTTAACCTTTTCCACCAGGTCCTTGTCGAGTTTGACTTTGGTTGTACCCATAGTGACTCCCGTGTCATCCTTAGAATCTGCCACGAATTCCCCGGAGCAGCATAGCCGCAACCAGAGGAGTTTGGCGTTCCTTCGCGTCTTCGCGTCTTTGCGGTGGATTTTTGAAAAGCCACCGCGAAGACGCAAAGGCGCAAAGACAGGCAACCCTATCCTTGCTGAAACGGCAAGGATTTGAACGTTAGTAGTACGAAGCATTAATGGTCTAGAGCACACTTTCTCCGATCACCTCCGGCGGCTTCTCGACGCCGAATGCGCTCAGAATCGTAGCGGTGAGGTCATAGAGCGCCGGATCCGCAGACTTCACCTTCCGGTTTGTGAGCAGGATGCCCGGAAGAAACACCGGATCCATGCAATGATCCGCTCCCCACTTGCTTTCATTTTCCTCGAAGATGTCTCTGGGCGCTCTGCCAAGTGGCGTTGCCCAGGAGGCTCTGTACCCTTTATTGTAGCCAACGATGATATCGGGTGCCTGGTCGACCATGGGGCCATGGTAGCACTGGCGCGCGATGTACGCCTTGCTGATTACTCTTTCGCCGGTCAACGGGTCAGTCACCTTCTCCAGATTGCCGGCCAGCTCTTTTATCAAGGCTTGCGTCTCGGCTGTCGGGTCGACAATTCCCTTGCCTTCCCGTCCCCTCACATTGACATAGAGCCCGTTGAGGCCGAGAGCATAAGCTCTGGTTCCGGACCAATCGGTGTTCGCGAAGAATTCGGGACTTTCCTCCATCGCGGGATCAAGGAGTTTCATGTAACCGTTCAGCAGCAGCCATGTATTCAGATTGAATGAACGGCGGAATGGCATAAAACCGTGATCGGACATAACCATGAGGAGCGTTTCTTCATCCACCTTCGACATGGTCCGTGCCAGCACCCTGTCCATTTCGCTGTACACGTGCTCGACTGCATGCTCGTGCCTCGCGACGAGGTCCGGATTGTAGAGGGGATCGGCCTTGTCCAACAAGCGCAAGAACATGTGTTGGCGCTGGTCGGTGTTTGAAAAATAGTGGAACCAGAGGCCCGATTCGAACCGTGCCAGTTCGTACTCGAACAGTTTCAGACTCTCTTCGAGCACGGACTCGTCCTGTGTGAGGAATTCGCCCTCGTCCAACACGCCCTGGTCGAGCGCCTTCGTGTCGGCCGGCAGCCCCTTCGTGAAAAATGGCCCGATGTGACTTTCGAGTTCCCTGGAGTAACTCGCGGGCGTGGAAATGGGAAGGGCTGGCGATGCTGGATCGAGGTTCACAGGCGACACATAGAGCTGGAATTCCGGATGAACTTGTTTGAGGTAAAACCGGCAGATTCCCTCCGCACTTTGCGTGGGAATCATCGGGAAGTGGATCCGCTTCCATGCGCTCCACTCGCCTTCCTTGAGTATGAACTCGTCGTTCTGGATCCGAATCTTCGCAACCGGATTTACAGGATCCAGGTACACCTTAAATGGTATGGTGGAAGCACCGCCCCGTTTCCGAAAGCTGTTTGGCGGTCCCTCGATCTCTGCCGAAACGATGTCGTCGTCTATCTGAACGAGATTTACCTTCCCGCCGCCTATATCGGCTGCCATCTCCAATCCCTGCGTTGTGTAGAAATTGAAGATTCCATAGGTTCCAAGGATGTCGGGGGTCCCCATGCCGGAGAGTGTCCGTTGGGAGGTTTCGACCGGCGGAAAATTCGACGGGACCTGGACCACGGTGGCCGGGATATCCTTCTCTTCCAGCATCTGCCAGAAGGCTCTGCCTTTCCGCAGCAGTTCGACCTTCCCGCTCGAGAGTGGAAGCACATAGTCTCCCAACTTGACTGTCCACTTGGCCGGCGTCACGCGGGAGGTTGAGAGATAGGGCGTGTAATCCTCCGGTGTACGGTGGATGAAATCGAAGATACCGTGACCACCGGGATCCATTCCGGTGATGAAATTCGACCAGGCTACCGGGCTCTGCGGCGGCAGACTTGTGCGCAGCCGCCTGAAATCACCCGAGGCGCGCAGCCTGCTGAAGGTCGGAAGCCTTCCCCGCAGCATGAGGGATTCCAGGATGCCCGGATCCATTCCGTCGAATCCGAGAATGATCATCTTCCGTCGAGTTTGTCTTCTCCCCGAGTTCCGGAGAATAGACATACAGCCTTGTTGGAGCGGCCCCAGCGAGCCCATCGCCACTCCTAACTTTAAAAAATCGCGGCGGGAGTATTCGCTCATTGTCTTCCTTCCGCCCGGATCGGCGGGACCTTCGCTGCATCGACGAGGGACCGGCCGTCCATATGCGCTGGGATCGGAACACCGAATAAGTCGAGGGCGGTGGGAGCGATGTCCCAAATCGATGGCGAGTTTGCATCCAGTTTTTTGCTGCAGAAGATTACACCCGGCACGACCGCGGGATCGATGCAGTGGTCCCCACTCCACGCCTTGGTGTTGTCCTCGAAGACGACACTGGTCACAACACCCTTTACGGATTCCCAGGATGCTCGGTAGCCTTCGCTGTATCCTACGATGAGGTCGGGAGAGTTCTCCCTGTATGGACCCTTGAATATTTCCTCGCTGTCATACATGGCGTTTATCGCCCTCATTCCTTTGTCGTCGTCAATCAGGCCGGTCAGTTTCCCGACGAGCTCTTGCTTCAGCCCCCTTGCCTCGTCCCCCGGGCCGACAATCCCGCATGCCTCGCGGCCTTTCAGGTTGAGGTAGATTCCCCCGAGCCCCAGGGCATAGGCTTTTGTGTTCGTCCAGTCAACACCGTCGAGCCACTCGCGACTCTTCGTCTTTCCATTCTTCAGGACCAGGTAGCCGTTGTCGAGAAGCCAACTATTCAAGTTCACGCCTCTGCTGAAAGACTTAAATCCGTGATCGGACATGACAATCAGCGCGCTCCCGCCGTCAAGCCGCTCGCGGATCCGGCCGATCATCTCATCCATTCTCCTGTACAGGTCCTCGATCACATGCTCCCCCATCCTGGAGTTGCCGGTCTTCAGCGCAGGATGGTCACGGTTGAGATACCGGAAAAACATATGCTGAATGCTGTCGGTGGTCTCGAAAACACAGGCTACAACGCCACGCTTCGTTTTTGAGAGCGCGTTGAAAAAGATCTTCTCCCATTCCTCGTGATGAGAGTAGGCAAGTTCCAGGAAGGCCTGCTCCGTGAGGGCGCCTTCGTTGAGTGCCCAGGTGTCGTTGGCAAGCCCGAGCGTGACAAATCTGCCCAGGAGCTTGGAGAGGTAGATGGAATAGTAGAACGGGTGAGAGATCGGGAGAGCAGGCTTTTCCGGGTCGATGTTGAGAGGCGTGAGGTACATCTCGAACTCAGGCCTGATTGCGGAGACGAGGAAACGGCAAATGCATCGTACTCTGAAACCGAGGCCCGGCTTGAATGTGAGCCGTATCCAGGGAGAGAACTTGCCCTTTTTAAGCCGGAATTGCTGATCGTCTACGTGTATATCCACGGTCTCTCCGTCCGGCAGGAGGTCTATGGTCAAGCCGAGCCGCAGTTCTTCAGCTTTCTCCCGGAGTGTGTTCGCGGGTCCGGAAACATAGGTGTGGATGCGATTGCCGGCAATGTCAACTGGGATTGATTGACCTCCCTCCATGGCTTTCGCCTTCTCGTGGTTGGAGGTATAGAAGGAGAACGTTCCCTGGCTTCCCTTGAGGTCTGGGACGCACATGCCGGAAAGAAGGTGTCCCTTGAACTTTTCGGGCGGGAAGGTGATCGGAACCCTCAGAATAGTGCTGAATATCCCATGATTTCCGAGGATCTTCCAGAAGGGAACGCTCTTGCGCATGCCCCTGATTTCGGGCTTTGAGACAGGGATGCGAAATCCTCCCAGTGATAACATCTTCCGGGGCTTCCCGATATAAGCGGACGACAGAGCAGGCAGATAGTTCCGCGGATCGCGGCTGAGAAAATCGAATATGTTGTGCTTCGAGGGATTCGTCCCGGTCATGAAGGACGACCACGCTACAGGCGAGATGGATGGGACTGTTGTTCGCAGGGGTGCATAGGACCCTTCATCCTTCAATTGGGAGAAGTTCGGCAGCTTTCCGTCTGCCATGAACCGCTCCGCGAGAGCTGGATCCATTCCATCAAGGCCTACGATCACAAGCTTGTTGATCTTGCTTCGGCCGTATATGGCACGCCCCTTGACCAGCCAGTAAAGGAGCCGGAAGGGCCATGTGAGAAGCGAAAGCACGGCAAGAAAGAAGACCCCGATAAGCACCAGGAAGGAGGAGAGGAAAGCGAAACCCGCTCCCGGCCCTACATAGGCTTCAACGGGACTTGGGAATGACAGCAGCAGTGCCAAGGCAACCAGGGTCAGATACCACCAGCAGATCGGATGGCTTGTGGAAGCTCCCCGGAGGGGAGCAAGAGAGTAGCCCCAGGCAAGCGAAGCGCAGCCCGGGGTAAGGCGTTTCAATCCGGAAAAGCCCCGGCAGGGGCGACAGATTACTTGGTGACGAAACCACTTCTGTCGCCCCTTCAGGGCTCCGTAGTCTCTCGATTCCCAACCCCGGGCTGCGCTCCGCTTGCCCGGGGCTATTCTCTCTACGCCGCTCCAGGGCGCGGGCCTGCTGTATTGGATAATCCTTGGTTGATCCATAATTCCTCTTGTTCAAGGATTGCCGCAACGGCAAAGCCTCTGCGAGTCGAGCCCCCAGATTGCGCGGTTACCCCAGTTGAATTACGCGCCCCATCACACTACCTCGGGTCACTCGAAATCCTCCAGGATCTTGACGGCCACATCCGAAATGGCCAGATTCGGACCGCATTGTTTCGAGGCCCAGAAAAAGGCATCGTCCCAGGTGTGCATGCCCTGCAAATCCGAGCGGCCGAAAGTGCCCTTCATCTCCAGGGATCCCTTCAGATCGAAGCCGCGCTCGGCTAGAACGATCAGATCCGGGCCTTTTCCCACATAAGGCCCCGAATAGATCTCTTCCGCATCGAAGACCTCGCGAATCACCCTTTGCCCGTCGAATTCGAGTTGCTTCAAAGCGGCGGAGATCTCCAATTTCAAGTCTTTCTTTTCGGTCTTTTCGACAACGCCGCGCGGGAATCGTCCCTTGAGATTGATGTAAATCCGGCTTGGATCGAGGGCGAAGGCTCGCGTGCCGGGAGCCATGTCAGCGAGGCGATTAGGCGGAGAGCCGTCGAACATCAGATAGCCGGCATGCTGGAGCCAGGCATTCAGGTAGAGTTCCTGCACGATTCCCGTGAAACCGTGATCGGAGAGCAGGTAAAGGCCGTTGACACCGCCGGTCAATGCCTGGAACCGCTCTGCAATCTGTTCAATTAGTCCATCCACCTTCCTGTAGTAATCGACAAAGTCCGCGTGACTCGGATGTCCGGAGTCCGCGTATGCATCCCAGAGGTAATGGTGAAGCCGGTCGGTACCTGTTACGACAAACTCAAACAGGTTCCATTCCTGTTCCCAGAAGTACTGAAAGGCCTTGCGGCCTCCCTCCAGGGTTGAGTTCAGCTCTTTCCAGAGGAACGTGCGATCCTGCCGTGCCTTCTGGGTATCGATGTCCGTCTGGTAACCCATCTTCTCGAGGGCCGCCAGGTGGGAAAGAGGATAAACGGCCTTTGCCAGCTCGATAGCGACGAATCCCGCCACCAGGGCACCTTCCATCTTTCTTGCGGGGTATGTGGAGGGTTGATTTATTATGATGCTCTTCAGCCCCATTTCACCGAGGCGCTCCCATAGGGTCGGTGACTTGACGTCGAGGGAGTTGGGAAAGCGGATCTGATAGCTGTTTTCGCGCAGGTCGGTAAAGCCGAAGATCCCGTGGACACCGGGATTGGTTCCGGTCATATAACTGGTCCAACTTACAGAAGATACCTCCGGCAGGCTGGCCTTCATCTTGAGGAGATACCCTGATTGAATCAGCCGGTGCATGGCCGGCATGATGCCGCTCTGGGCGAGTCCGAGGAGCAGATCATACGGAACGCCGTCCAGGCCAATAACACATACTCGTTTGTTCTTCCGGCTGCCGGATTGTGTCACCTTATCTGCCCTTTATTGAAAAATGGTGCCAGGTCTCAAAAAGTCTAATTTTGCGCAAACTTCCCTCCGCAGGTGAGCAGAGATGAGCAAGACGAGTCACCACATTGACATCAAGCAGTGCAAGTGATAATTCCGCCGGCCACGACGTCCGTGTCCCTGACAAGCACAAATCGGCCGAGCTCCTCGATTTGATTGAAGTTCTCGAGGACGACAGGCTGCCGGGCGTCAATGAAGACATCGGCCACTTCCGTCTCCAGGATGGCATCCGGATTTTCCGAGATCAACTCGAAGGTGGAGGAATCTGTTTTTCTATCAACATGGAGGTCGACCGAAGATTCCTGGGTGGCGAGCCGAAGCGAGAGACTCTCCCCGACCCGAAAGGGACGACTCGACATCCAAAATACATTTGCCCGGAATCTGGTCGTGACCACAGGTTTGTCTGTGCGTGCACAGGCGACGGCACCACGTTCGATGAACAGCGGGTCCCTCAGCGTGATACCTATGCTTTCCCCGGCCTCGGCTTCGGTCCTGTCCTTCCAGAGGATCTCGATGGAGCGAACCGCCGTGTCTCGACTCTGCGGCAGAAAAGTGATCTCATCTCCCTGGCGGATCCGCCCCGCCTCGATCCTGCCGACCAGGATCCGTTTCTCTTTCACTTTGTAGACGTCCTGAATCGGGAACCGCAGCGGCCGGTTCTTGGCCGGTGCTTTGGGAAGAAACGAATCGAGCCCGTCGAGGACCGTGGGACCTTCATACCAAGGCATTTTATCCGAGGCCAGTGCGACATTGTCACCGAGGCGGGCCGAGATTGGAATCGCGTTGATTGGAGCAATTCCCAGCGAGGACAGGAACTTCATCAGGTCACCCCTTACCTCGTTGAATCTCACTGCGGAATAATCCACCAGATCCATCTTGTTGATCACCACGACCACCTGTTCGAGACCCAACATTTTCAGAAGATAGGCGTGGCGCCTGGTCTGTTCCTTTACCCCATCATTCGCATCCAAAATGAGCAACGCGGCTTCAGCCTGCGAAGCCCCGGTGATCATGTTCTTGATGAATTCCTTGTGGCCCGGGGCATCTATGATGACGTATCGCCTCTTTCCTGTTTTAAAAAACGTCTGGGCTGTGTCGATGGTGATGCCCTGGGATCGCTCTTCTTCGAGGTGATCCATGAGAAAGCCGAATTCCATCTCTCGGCCCAATTCCTCGCAGATCCGCCTCACTTCTTCGATCTTGCCCTCTGGAAGGCTGTCCGTGTCGGAGAGAAGGCGGCCGATCAAGGTAGATTTCCCATGATCCACGCTTCCCACGATGACAAATTTCAACTGATCCCCCATTTGCATCCTCGTCTGACAGGATCTCGAATGTAACAGTTACAACCCAAGTAGAATCTCACCATAAAGGCACTCAGAAAAGCGGAATCTGCCGGCCCGCAAAGAACGCTGTGAACATCTGGTATGGCCTCTCCTTTTATGTTGATCCGGATATGAACATTAACTATGCTGGCGTTGCTGTACGTCACTTTTTCACGCACCGCTGGTCAAATAATGATCTGGCCATGCCTCACATTGCCGGTTGCGTCAGTTCAGCCGCTCTTATCCTGTTCATCAGTCAGCAGGTACAACCTATGTGATTTCGGGATGTGGATGCCGGTTTTTGGCCGGCCCTCCCCAAAGGATCCGCAGTATTTGCCGCTCCCGCGGCCCCGCCGCGATTTCGAATGTTGCAGCGGAGTGATACCACCCAACACAAATCCCTGGCCCGGTGAGGCTGTGGGTCCTGCTGCACACTCAGCAGGTGCTCGCTGTCCTGACCTTTGTTCCATCTCCATTTTCAATCATGGTTGCCTCGTTCGCCAAGAGGCGACCAGGCATCGCGAAGAACTGTTGAGATTCCTACGTAATAACAGTGCTTTTACTTACGAGGAGGATAGCGATGTATTTCGGTACCAGGAAACGATTTAGCTTCGGCGGTGGAATTTTGCTGTTGCTGCTCGGCGCGGCTTGCATGCAGCTGATCCAGCCTGCCTGTGCCCAGGAAGTAAGTGCGGGCATCACCGGCACGATCACTGATCCATCCGGCGCCGCCATACCAGGCGCCACGGTGACCGCGAAAGACATGAATCGGGGTACGGAGTGGCCCACCCAGACCAACGCAGAGGGGATTTATGCCTTTCCCCGCATCCCGGTGGGCACCTATGAGCTCAGAGTGGAAATGAAAGGTTTCAAGACTTCCGTCCGCTCCAATATTGTGCTTGAGCTCAATCAGAGGGCACGTATTGACGTACAGATGGAGATCGGGGGAACGGCTGAGTCTATCGAGGTAACAGGAGCCGCTCCACTGTTGAACACCGAGACAACGATCGTTGGAGCAGTGATTCCGTCCAACTCGATCATAAACACGCCCCTTGTCACCAGGAACTATATTTCCTTGACATTGCTGGCGCCCGGCGTGACGGCCACCGATCCCAGTTCATTCAATAACGGCCAACGGACCGCCGGTGGAGGCCGCCCTTATGTCAATGGAAACCGGAAGGAGGCCAACAACTTCCTGCTGGACGGGGTCGACAATAACCTCACCTCGGACAATCTCACCTCCTACCAGCCCAACCTGGACGCGATTCAGGAAGTCAACATGATCACCAACAACGCTTCCGCCGAGTTCGGGAACTTCCAGGGCGGCGTGATCAATGTGTCCATCAAGTCCGGTACAAACGACTTTCATGGAACCGCGTTCGAGTTCTTCCGCAACGACAAGCTGAACGCCAATAACTGGGGACGCAACTGGTCGCTGGCTCCCGATCCAAAGACGGGGAAAGCGCCGAGGTCACCGATCCGTTGGAATGAATTCGGCGGGACTATCGGCGGCCCGATCAAGAAGGACAAGATATTCTTTTTCGGCGATTACCAGGGGATCCGCCGGTATACGCCGACGGCAGTCAATACTTTCAGCGTGATTCCAGCAGAATTCCGAAGAGGCGATTTCTCACGCCTGCTTACGGAGAAGAACATTCAGCTCTATGATCCGCTCACCACAGATGCCAGCGGGATTCGCCAGCCGTTCGCCAACAATCAAATACCGATGAACCGAATAAATCCCGTGGCGAAGGCTTTGTTCGCTGCAACGGATCTATATCCTGCTCCCATCAACAGCAATCTGCAGAACAACTCGTACAATCCGACCAAGAGCCAGCTGATCTCCGACCAGTTTGATGTCAAGGTGGATGCCAAGCCCGGATCGAAAGACGACTTTTCCTTCCGCTATTCCTGGGGACGGCAGGAAACTCCCGGCCACAACCTGTTTCCTCTGATTTTCGACACCTTCAACCATTCTCCTTTCATGAATGGCGTGATCAACTGGACGCGCACATTCAGCCCCAAGCTCATCAACGAGGTGCGATTCGGAGGCAATCGCGTCTTACTCTGGAACGGAGGTGATGACAAGGGGATGGGAAATGTTGCCGAAAAACTGGGGATCCAGCAGGGGAATGATAGGGGGCCGGGGCTGCTCGGTATCAGTTTCACCGGTGGTCTCGCGAGCGGCATCGGCAGCGCCAACATCGGCACTCAGCAGAAATTTCCCAACAATACTTACCACTTGATGGACAACGTCACGCTCATCCGCGGACGGCACATGTTGAAAATGGGTGGGCAGTTATTGCGCCAGCAGATCAATCCCTTCTACGCCGGAAACAACGGCAGGACGGGGTCCATCGACTTCAATGGCCAATACACAGCCGGGCCAAATGCCAAGTCACCGACTTCTAAAGGGCTTGCCGAAGCGGACTTCTTCCTCGGCTATGAGGACTTTGCACAACGGGGCCTGAACACCGGAAGCTGGGGCCAGCGCAAGATCATCCTTGGCTTCTACATTCAGGATGACTGGCGAGCCACAGATGAATTAACCCTGAACATGGGCCTCCGATGGGAG
>DASQID010000774.1:0-13679 GCA_035631775.1 Acidobacteriota bacterium | reverse complement strand
CTGTACCGTTGGGCCTTTTGGGGAATCTTGATTCATTCTGGCCAACTCGGTAAGGCCGATGATGGCGGTGAAGGGATTGTTCAGTTCGTGGGCCACTCCGCTCACCAGTCGTCCCACCGCAGACATCTTTTCCGTCTGAATCAACTGTTCCTGAAGTTCCTTGATCTGGCGCGTCCGCTCCTGCACCTTCCGTTCCAGACCGGCGTAGCTTTCCTCAAGGGATTCAGCCATGAAGTTGAATCCTTGCGCGAGCCGCCCGATCTCATCCGATCGTTGGACTTGGGCGCGAACCGACAGGTCTCCAAGACGGATGCGGTCAGAAGCTTCGAGAATCGAGTGCAGGGGTAGGAGAACTCGTTTCTTGAGCAGAAGACCCAGTGCTCCTAGGATCAGTATCAGACCCGCGCAAAGGCCAAAGACGGCGTGATAGGCTCCCGTCACAAAATCGTTCAGGTGGTCGCCAACCGCCCGGAGCTTGATCAATTGATATTCATTGAGTGTGGAGAGTTCCTCCTCCACACTATCGACCAGTGCTTCCACACCGAGGAGGCGGCGTCTTGCCTCCCGTTCCTTCCCGGTCCGCAATAAGTCAAAGATCTGGAGCGATTGAACGCCCAGCTCCGATTGCAGGCCCTTGATTCTCTCCACAGTCAACCGCTCGTACTCTCCAACGTCGAGCTTCAGATACTTTGTCTGCGTCTCGCCCAGTGCGTAGTCAATTTCGCGGAACTGCTTGGGGAACAATGGATTCAGGTTTTCAAACTGTTCATGGAGTTGGCTGACCTGGGAATTGATGCCGCGGCGGAGATCGTGGTTCAGTGAAACGGTATCCTGGAGATTTTGGGTCAGCCTGGAGCCTTCAGCCGAGAAGTCCGCGAAGTGCAGGATAAGGCGAAGGGCCAAGGCGCTGATCAGAAGAAAGGGGATAGCCAACAGGAGAAAGAACTGCCGTGAGACGGTTATCGGGCGCATGACCTTCCCATGTAGCCAATCCCTTCGAGCTTCTATATCGACAAAGGCACGCTATTAGCTTAAGCCTAAGGGAATTGCGAGAGTCAGACCGTTGAGGGGGCGGACCGCTGAGGCTTCCTGCCGCCCTCGAGGCCATTCAAACTCCAGAGAGGCCGAGGCGAGAAAATCCACTCTCAAGTCCATGCTACTTGAGAGCGGTCCAGCGTCAGCCTACCTACGAAGACGGTCCCTTTGTCTGATTCGGCCTCGAAGTCGATTTTTCCCGCCGTACGAAACCGGCCAAGGCGAAGTCCTCGGCCGCAATTCTTGCTGGAGGCAAACTCAGTGCTCCTCACTTGAAATCCGTTTTACATATCGACACTCCGTCGAATCGGGTAAGAGATTATTTCGGCCACAAGTAATTTAAATGAAATGATTTAACACGAAGCCTGAGACGTGGCGGTTCCAGAATTATTCACATTCACGACGCGACTCAGCTGTACCGGCGCTCGGCTTCGAGGCTCCTTCAGGTCCTTCGGCTTTCGGATATCAGAGGTCTGCTGACGAAAAAAATGTGGTAGGCGATTTCCGATTTATTACGTTCTTGTATCGAGCAACGTTTCTCTTTCGCAAATTGCCTGGAGGCCTGCGAATGAACCAAATTGTCCTGAATGGGAAAGAGATCGAAATTGAGGGCTTCCCTTGGAAGATCGTGGAGCGGGACAGGATAAATATGGGAACCTACCTGGTGCTTGATATCGAGGTTAACGGAAGTTGTACGCGTGAACTCACTCTGAGAATCAAACATGAATCGATGCAGACGAGCCCAGGCGAGGATTGGATTTTGGATGCGATTCGCGCGGCTTTGCAGGGCCAGCCGGACTCCCGCAGAACAAATCTGTGGCTATGATCCCTTCAGCACCGCACTAACAAACATCCGCCGACACTTTCACCAATTACAGAGTCCATTGAGGCATGGATTTCGTGGAATCCCGGTAGTCCGCGGCAATTTGTGGATCGTCCATGCAGCAGTGGTTTGAAAAATAGGCTGCAATGCTCGGTCAACGACCGGCAGGAACTGTCGGCTGCTTCGACTTTCTCAGATCCGGCGCCAGAAGGTCTACCTGAGCGAAAGACAGCTCGTCGAATTTCGCGTCAGGAAATTCCTTTCGGAGAGCATCGCGGAAGTCCTTGGCATTGCCGACCAGGACTAGTATCAGGTCAGAGGCATTAAAGTATCGGCCGGCCATACTCTTGACATCCGCCGGATTCACACCGAGTACTTTCTGTTGATAGGTATCGTTGTAGTCTTCCGGCAGTCCGTATTGGACAACCGTAAGGACGCGCGATGCCACCTGCTCGCTGGTTTCCGACTGGATTGGGAAGACCCCGGAGATGTAATCGCGGGCAAAGTCCAGCTCGTGCGGACCAAGCTCTCCGGTGGACATCTTCCCAATCAAGCCGACCATGAGTTTCGTGGCTTCCACGGTTGCCTCGGTGCGGGTGAAGGTTGAGGCTGAGAAGTCTCCCGCCAGCCTGTTGCTGTTGAACCTGGAATATGCTCCGTAGGTCAGCCCCTTCTTCTGTCGGACTTCCGTGGACAGGCGGGAATTAAACCCGCCGCCGAAGATCCGGTTTGTGACATAGAGTGGAAGGTAATCCGGACTGTTTCTCGGAATTCCTAAACACCCGACTCGAATCTGGGTTTGATTGGCGTCGGCCTTGTCGATCAGGAGAATGTGTGTTCCCCGAACAGGCGACGGACTGGGCGGGACCGCAGAGTCCGTCTCCCCCTTAGCCCATGCGCCCTCGCCGAGGAATTTCTCTGCAGCCGCGAATGCCTCTGCCGGCTGGACATCGCCCGCGAACGCGAGAAGCGCATTCCCCGGCACATAATACCTTGAGCGGAAACTTACCAGATCCGCTCTGTCAATCTTTTGGAGAGAGTCCGGCGTCCCGCTGCCGGGCAACCCGTAAGGATGCTTTCCATAGACAAGTCGGGCCAGCACCGCATCGGCAATATATCCCGGATCTGCGTACTGCAGCTGCAGGTTGGAAAGGGCTTGCTGGCGGCGGCGGTCCAACTCCTCACTCTTGAATGCCGGCCGCAGCAAAATATCCGAAAGCAAATCCATCGCAAGTCCAAAATCCTTTTTGACGACCGTGACGCTAATATACGTGGCGTCGTCGTCCGCGCTGGTGCTGAGGCTTCCGCCCACGAAGTCAATCGCCTGAGCGATCTGTTCAGCAGTGCGCGAAGCGGTGCCCTGCGTCAGCATGTCGGCGGTTATGTTTGCGGTGCCTGTCTTTCCAGCGGGATCGTTGATCGAGCCGGCGCTGCTGAGCACAAGCCGTATCGCCACCGTCGGTTGCTCATTGTCGGAAATGACGAATGTCCGCAGCCCATTAGGGAGCGTCCGCTTTGCAGCGGCGGGAAAATGAAACGGCTTTGTCGAAGCGGCCGCAGGCATCTGCGACGCAAGTTTCACGCCTGCTGGCACAGTTCCGGTGCCCTGCTTCTGATCAACAGATCGGGATGTGCTCGAGATCTCTCCGCTGGGCGCCTGAGCTCTCAATGCCAAGGGGATCGGAATGGCTAGCAGCAGGGCAAATATCAACCCTTGATTGCGGCCACAGAGACTCAGGATTTTCGAGAAGATTCTTGATCTTGGCATATTCACCTGCCGGTATCACTTCTTTGCCGCCGGTTTGGGCGGTTCGATCAACATGAGGGTGAGCTGCGACTTGTCGAAGTATCGCTTTGAGACATTCTCAATATCGGCGGCACTGACACTGAGATAACGGCTGAGGGAAGTATTGACCAGGTCCGCGTTGTGACCGATGACCGCCGCGCGGCCAATGGCGTCTGCCTTTTGCTGATCGGTGCGTCGGCCAAGGATGTAGGCGGAAATCTGCTGATTCTTGGCCTTTTCAAGTTCCACGGCCTCGACCGGTTTGTCGCGCATTCCATCGATAATTGCTTCCAAGGCCTTTCCCCCTTCGGCAACGCTCGTCCCTGGATTGAGCAGGGCATAGACAATGAATAGGTTGGGATCCTCGGTGAAGTTTCCAATCCCGGCCGCCTGAGAAGCGATCTGATCTTCATAGATCAGCTTGCGAAAGAGCCGGCTGCTCTCGCCGCCAGAAAGAATGTTGGAGGCGAGAATCAACGGGTATGAGTCCGGAGTGAACTCCGCCGGCATGTGATAGGCTTCGACAACGGCTGGAAGCGGGGATTGAGAGCCATACCATCGGCGCAGTTGTCTCTCCGCCTTCTGAGGCGGTTCCTTTACGGTAACCCGCGGTATGGCCGCTGCGGGTTTTGGAATACCGGAGAAATACTTCTCGGTCCAGGCGATGACCTGAGGCGGATCCACGTCTCCCACGATGATCATGGTTGCGTTGTCGGGACGATAGTAAGTGCCGTGAAACTCGCGTACGTCCTCGAGGCTGGCCTTGTTCAAATCCACCATGCTTCCTATGGTGGTGTGCTTGTAGGGATGAACCATGAATGCGGCATCCGCCAGGTCCTCGAACAAGCGGCCGTACGGCTGGTTCTCCACGCTGACTCGCCGTTCCTCTTTTACTACCTCGCGTTCCGACTTGAAGTTGCCTTCATCGACATTGAGACTCCCCATCCTGTCCGCCTCGAGCCATATGACACGCTCGAGATAGTTGGCAGGAAATGTTTCCCAATAAACGGTCACATCGTCGTTCGTATAGGCGTTGTCAAAGCCGCCCGCGCTTTCGATTATGCGTGAGTGCTCGTCGGGGCCGACGTGCGCAGAGCCCTTGAACATCAGATGCTCGAACAGGTGCGCGAACCCCGTGCGTCCCGGCTTCTCATCTTTCGATCCGACGTGATACCAGACCTGCAGGTTGATCACGGGGGCAGAGTGGTCCTCTACCATCTGCAGGCGAAGGCCGTTACCGAACGTATGCTGCTGAATTGCCAGGCGAGGAGGCTGAACGCTGCCTTCGGGCTGGGCCACAGCCAGCGCTCCGCACGAAGGTAGACCCAGCAGCACAGAGGACACCGATATCCGATAGAGCATCTTTCGCACGTTCATGGCCAATCCCTCACTGAGTATTCTTATGAGTATTCTTAAGGGAAGCATTGCCTCGGCAACTTCCGGGTGCGTTGGCGTCGTGGCGCTGCAATCCAGATACATCCTTTCCATGTCCATAATATTACTTTTAGACTGCCTCGCCGCAAAGTACGGCGTGCAGCATAGCCGCAACCAATGGTGGCCTTCGAGAACCTTGGCGTACCTTGAGTCTTGGCGGCTTGCTTTTAAAAGCAAACCGCCAGCCCTAAGTACGCGAAGAAACGCTAAGAATCCCTTGCAGGCAGAAAAGAATCTCCAGATTAGCAGTATGAGGAGTAGGGGAGAGCAGGCAGAGACCGCTTGTGAGAAATCGATTGCACGAGTCCAGGCAAATTCATACTCTGAAGCAATTAGGAGGAGATCAGATGATTGTTTTGCCTCGGTCGCTCCGTTGGGAAGGCCTCATGACGGTTGTTCTGTGCATATCCGTGGTTGCGGGCATCCCCGCGGCAATAGGCCAGTCGGTAAACGAGGCTCAAAAGACCGCCGCCTCGGATCGGCAGAAGCCCTCAGCCGAGGTCCAGCCGGAGATTCCGAATACACTCATTGTGGTCACTGCTACTCGAATGGACATTCCTTTGAACGCGACACCGGGATCCACGGCGGTCGTGGGTCAGGAGGTTCTGTCTGGAATGCCGAGAGGCATTGCCGCAGACGAGGCCCTTAAGCTGGTGCCGGGGATCAAGGTTGACAATCAGGCCGATGGCGAGAGGGTGCACATCTCCATCCGCGGACAGGGCCTGCTGACTGAGCGAGGAATCCGCGGAATAAAAGTGCTGTTGGACGGACTCCCGGTGAATGATCCGACCGGCTTCGCTCCGGATCTGTTTGACGTGGACTGGTCTACTGTTCAGCGCGTCGAGGTTTTCCGGGGCCCCGCCTCGGCCCTTTACGGCGGCGGTGCCGCGGGCGGGGTGATCAACATTACTACCCGGGATGGAGGGGCGCCACCCTACTCCGGTGATGCGTCGATTGATGCGGGGTCGTACGGTTTCTGGAAGGCGCTCGCCGAAGTCGGCGGTACGGTACACGATTTTAACTACCGGATCTCAGCCTCACGCAACCAGGGAGATGGTTACCGCGATCACACCGCCTTTGATGCGACAAATCTCTATGGCAAGTTCCGCTGGACTCCAGGGAAGTCAGTCCGCTTGACCGCGATTCTCGCCGGCACAAGCTTTGTTAACGAGAACGCTGAGGGATTAAACCTAGACTGGTTGCTCCAGGACCGTCGTATGGCCAATCCCGATGCGCTGGCATTTAATGAGTATCAGCGCACCAGACGCGTTACTGGTGGTCTCACCGGTCAGGTGGCTGTAAGGGAAAACCAGGATCTGCAATTCAGCCTCTATTATCGTCACACGCTGTGGCGCGAGTCTGTTCCATCCTCGGTTCAGCACCGCTCCTACGACACGCCGGGTGGCATCCTTCAATACAATATTCATTCGGGCAAAGGCTGGCTCAAGAACCATTTCAGCCTGGGTGGTGATTTCGACTGGCAGTCCATTCGTGAATACCGGCACCCGAATCTCCGGCTGGCACAGGAAGGCCCTGCTCTTCTTTCATTGCAGGATATTCGGCAGAGGGGTGCAGGCTTCTATTTTCTGGATCGCGTGGAACTAGGAAGTCAATGGGGACTGACCTTCGATGTGCGGAGCGACCGTATTCGTAATGAGCTGACCGATAGGCTCAAGGCGGGGGGAACGGATCTTTCGGGTAGTGCTGATTACGTGAAGGCGACAGGCCGGGCCGGGCTCTCATGGAATCCACGGCAGGATTTTGGGCTGTATACCAGTTGGGGACAGGGCTTCCTGCCGCCGGCAACAGAAGAGCTTGCCAACAATCCGGATCAACTCGGCGGATTCAACAGGAATCTGGTGCCGGCAACTTCCCGTGGTGAAGAAGTTGGCGCGCGGGGGAGCCTCGGCAGACGATTGTTCTACGATGTCGCTCTGTTTCATCTGGCTACGGACAACGACTTTGGTCGCTACCGCGTTTCCTCACGGCCCCTGGAGACTTTTTATCAAAATGCAGGATCCAGCCGGAGGTACGGCCTGGAAGGCGCAGGCAGTTGGTATCCGGCAGCGACGCTGGCGCTCCGCGTCGCCTACACCTATTCTGACTTCAAGTACACCCGGATTCGTTCTCTCTTCGGCGATTTTACTAATACATATATGCCGAACTCTCCTGTCCACCAAGCCTGCGTGGACCTGGAATACGCCCCTCTGAGGCTCATCGTTTTGGGTGTGGAGAGCGAGATCGTGAGCAAGTCCTACGTCGATCAAACCAACCTCACCTGGGCGGACGGGTATGCGCTGTTACATCCCCGGCTTGGAGTGCGGTGGAAGAAGGACAAGTACCGGGCGGAAATAGCCCTATCGGTGCGGAACTTGTTTAACAAAGAGTATATCGCTTTCACAGAGCCGGATCCGGACGGCAATTCGTACCAACCGGCCCCAACGCGAGAGGTTTTCTTCAACGCGCGCATCTGGCTTGGCGGGCAATAGAAATCGGGATCTTAGGGCTGGCGCAAGAATAACTTCACATTTTGCTGCTGGCCTGCGGGCCGCAGCCTGGGGGCGCGGCGCCGGGCGGGCATCCGTTCGTTGCCACTCCTCGACGATATACACCGATATCGCCTGCGTCGCGGCGCCTCGTATCTGCCCGCCCCAGGAGCGCCGCAGGCGCGACGGTGCTCGCGCCAAAATGTGAATTTATTCTTGCGCCAGCCCTTAGAGATTCTCTGTACTTACAAACGCTCAAATCTCCGCCAGCCTGCAAAGGATTCTTTGCGTTACTTCGCGTACTTTGAGTCTTTGCGGTTGCTTTTATATAAAAGCAAACCGCCAAGGCTCTAAGTACGCCAAGGTTCTCGAAGACCACGATTGGCTGCGTCTTGGCTGCAACGGGTATTTCGCGACTGGGTGGCCAGCTTCGGAGATTGAACCGCCCAGGCGGTAGGTGTGCCAACTCACGCGAAGACCCAGATGGCTCCGTAATCCCCGTTTCTCTGTGGTAGTCTTTTTCACATGTTGGATGGGATCATTGTCGGCGGGGGGATATCGGGTCTTGCCCTGGCGCATTTTCTGGGCTTGGATCGGACCCCCAACTCATGGGAACTGTGGGAGGCGTCTGACCGCCTGGGCGGCACCATCGGGACGGACCGCGCAGAGGGTTTTTCCGTCGATTGGGGACCCAACGGTTTTCTCGATCGGGAACCGCTGACGCTTCAACTGGTACGCGAAATTGGCCTCACGAACAGCCTCGAGCCTGCAGGCGAGAGTGCGGAGAAGCGATTCATTGCCAGGCACGGCAGGCTGCACGCTGTGCCGCTTTCTCCTGCCAAGATGTTGACCACCGGTCTCCTCAGCCTTCCTGCCAAGGCACGTGTGTTTTGCGAGCCGTTCATTCCAGCGCGCCATGACGATGGTGAAGAATCGGTGTTCGACTTTGCCGCCAGAAGAATCGGCCGAGCCGCAGCCGAGACGTTCGTGGATCCGATGGTTTCCGGGGTGTTTGGCGGATTGGCCCAACAATTGTCGCTCCCAGCGTGCTTTCCGATTATGCGTGAGATGGAACTCCGCTACGGGAGTCTCGTCAGAGCGATGATTTCAAGGCAACTCGAGAAACGTCGGGCCCGCAAGGCATCCGGAGCGCCGTCCAAGGGTACGTCATCCGGCGGGCCGGCTGGTCCCGGTGGTAGGCTGACTTCCTTCCGAGGTGGATTGGACCTGCTCGTTCAGCGCCTGGGGGCGCAACTGCAGAGGGTCATAAAGCTGAATCGATCGGTGTGCAGCATCGCGCGGCAGGAGGGAGGCTGGGAGCTCACGGATGAAATCGGGCACAGGATGTTGACAAAGCGGGTCATTGTGGCATGCCCGGCATACGCCGCTGCGCGTTTTTTTCGTGATTATGATCGCGAGCTGTCTGTGTCCTTCCAGGCGATCCCGTACGCCCCTATTGTCGTCGTGGCGACAGGCCACAGACGGGCGGATGTGAGCCACCCTCTGGACGGATTCGGCTTTCTTGTTCCACGTTCGGAAGGGGTCCGGACGCTTGGTTCGATCTGGACCTCGTCGATCTTCGAGGGGCGTGCTCCCGACGGTTGCGTCCAGTTTCGGTCGATGCTCGGAGGGGCTGGGGATCCGGGGATTATGGAGCTTTCCGACGACGAATTGTGGGCAACCCTGCGAAAAAGCTTAGGCGGGCTGATCGGCATCCGGAACGACCCGGTATTTATCAGGATTTATCGATGGAAGCGCGGGATCCCTCAATTCACTCTGGGACATCTGCAACGGCGCGCGCGGCTTGAGCGAATCGCCGCACTCCACCCCGGATTATATATGGTAGGCAATTCCTATTACGGCGTGAGCCTTAACGATTGTGTCAAAATGGCACACCGCATCTCCCAACAGATCTCCCGCGGATCCGCATTGCAGGAAAAATAAGAGTCGGCAGAACACAGCGGGCATACCTCGCTTGAATGCGGACACGAATAACACAAGGCTGCCCGCGACTCACCTGCTTCGTACTACAAACCTTCAAATCCTTGCCACTTCGACAAGGATTCAGCTCCCGTCTTGGCGCCTTTGCGTCTTTGCGGTGGCTTTCTTTAAAAGCCACCGCAAAGGCGCGAAGGCCAATCTCCTTTGGTTGCGGCTACGCTGAACCGTGTCATTCGGAGCGGATTTTTGTTTTTGCTTAAGGCCTGTTGAGTGACGTATAAAGCCTGTTTTGCGCAGTAACATTCAATGATTAATGGGGACGATTGTTCATGTGTCATAAGTTTCAACGTGTGGCAATAGTAAACCGTGGCGAACCGGCAATGCGTTTCATTCGTGCGGTGCGAGCCTACAATCGCGAGCGCCGCACCGAGATCAAGACGGTAGTCTTTTACACAGAGCCCGACGTCCGTGCCCGCTTTGTATGCGAGGCGGACGACGCGGTAAACCTGGGTGGATCCACGTTTGTGGATCCTCTGGATGGCTACTGCAAACCCTCCTACCTCGACTATCCGCGCCTCGAGAGGACCTTGCTTTCATCCGGCGTGGATGCCGTATGGGTGGGTTGGGGATTTGTCTCCGAGCGTCCCGAATTTGCGGATCTCTGCGCCCGCTTGGGCCTCGTGTTTATCGGTCCCGCTAGTGAGACCATGAGACGGCTGGGGGACAAGATAAGCGCCAAACGGCTCGCAGAGCAGATCGGCGTACCGGTAATTCCGTGGGGGGGTGGCCCTGCAGACTCTGTTGAGATAGCACGCGAACAGGCGCGCAGTCTGGGATATCCGGTTGTGATCAAGGCCACTGCGGGTGAAGGCGGCCGAGGCATCCGCCGGGTTGATTCGGATGCGGAACTCGCCGGCGCGTTTGCAGGTGTGCAATCGGAGTCCAGGCGACTTTTCGGAAACCCTTCAGTCTATATCGAGAAATGGATGGACGGTGCCCGCCACGTGGAGGCCCAGATCGTGGCGGATAGCCACGGGACCACATGGGCACTGGGACTCCGCGACTGCAGTATCCAGCGACGGCATCAAAAAATCGTCGAGGAAGCGCCTGCTGACGTACTGCCGCCGGCAGAGGGTCGGGACCTGTGTGCGGCTGCCATCCACTTATGCCAGGCTGCGGGATACAGGAATGCGGGAACTGTTGAGTTCTTATACGATCCGGCTACTCAACGCTTCGGGTTGATGGAGGTGAATGTTCGCCTCCAGGTCGAGCACGCGGTCACCGAGTTGACCACAGGGTTGGATCTCGTCCAGCTGCAGCTTCATGTCGCCATGGGCGGACGGCTGGATGGGGAACCCCCCGTCTCCCGCGGCCACGCGGTTGAAGTCCGCCTCAACGCCGAGGATGCCGATAACGCCTTTGCCCCGGCGCCGGGCAGGGTGGATCTGTTTCGCGTGCCTTCCGCATCCGGATTGCGTCTCGACAGCGGTGTGATCGAGGGGGATCACATACCGGCCGACTTTGACTCGATGTTCGCAAAGCTCATCTGCTACGGGCAAACGCGTGCCGAGGCTCTGTCCGGGCTCGCCCAGGCGCTGGAAGACAGTGCAATCGTCATTGCGGGTGGCGTCACCAACCGGGCATTTCTTCTTCAGCTGCTGGAGCGCGATGAGGTGCAGCGCGACAAGCTGGATGTGGGCTGGCTGGATCGCCAACGGGCTGTCGGGGGCCACGTATCTGCGCTCTACGCGGATTTTGCGCTGCTGCAGGCTGCAATCGACGTATACGAGGCGGAATTCGAGGTCGAGCGCGAACAGTTTCTCGCATCGGCGGCGCGCATGCGTCCGGTGATCCGCACGGAGACGGGACGCTCTGTAGAATTGAGGCATCGAGGTCACCTCTACAAGCTCCATGTCTATCGCCATTGCAGCCATCACTACAGGGTAGATGTCGACGGGCTGCGGATCGACGTCGAAATCGACCGGGGAGGCAGATTCGAACAGTGGCTCTCCTATGCCGGCAAGCGCCATCGCGTTGTCTCGGTAGTTCAGGGGCTGACCCATCTCATCGAGGTAGACGGCGCACTACACAAGATTTCGCGGGATGAATCAGGCATCATTCGGTCCTGTGCCCCTTCGGTTGTGGTATCGGTGGACGTGAAGCCGGGGGACCGTGTGTTGCCTGGCACGCGCCTTGCGCTGCTCGAAGCCATGAAGATGGAGATGCCGATTTTGGCGCCGTTTGCCGGCACGGTTCGAGAGGTGCTCGTACTTAACAATTCGCAGGTGGGCACGGGCGCCGCGTTGCTTAAACTGGACCTGACCGATGCAGGGAAGCCTGTGACAGTTCAATCCCGTGTCCTCTTCAGATGTGCCAGCGTCAACCCGCCCGGGGCAGGAGACGCTTCCGCTCGCATGCATGAGGTGTTTGCCGACCTCCGTCACCTCATGTTGGGCTCTGATATTCACCCTGCGGATGCGCGGCTGCTGGTGGAGGAGTACACACGACTCTGCTCGAAGTTGCCGGTGAGTCACGAGGAACTGATCAGAATAGAGGATGAAATCCTGAGTATTTTCGTTGATGTCTCCTCCTTGTTTCGACGTCAGGCCATCCCTCAAGATCCCGATGACGCCGAACTCCTGAGCTCCGGCGAGTATCTTCTGACTTATTTGCGCACTATGGATACGCTCGGCTCAAGTCTTCCATCCACATTCATCGGCAAGCTGCAAAGAGCCCTCCGCCACTACGGCAGCAGCGACCTGCACCCCACTCCCGCACTCAAGGGGCGGCTGCTGTGGATATACAAGTCCCACCACCAAATGGACCAGCAGGTTCCCGCCATCATGGCAGTGCTCGAAAGGCGACTGAACAACGCCGAGGAACTCTGGCCGCGCCTCGGCCGTGAATTTCTGATGATGCTGGACCGTCTGCTCATGGCCGCAGAGGGACGGTTCCCTGCATTGTGCGACCTCGTGCGCGATGCGCGCTATCGCTACTTCGAGCTGCCGGTATTCGAGAGCGCACGGCGGACCATCTGTGAACAAATGGACGATCACCTCGCTTACCTTGCGGGGAATCCTCACGCCGAGGACCGCGAGGCGCGCATCAAGGTGCTTGTCGCGTGTCCTTACCCCTTGATGAACCTTTTGTCCAGCCGGTTCACGGATGCAGGGATGGAATTGCGCCGGCTCATGCTGGAGGTGCTGACGAGGAGGCATTACCGAATCCGCAACCTCGAAAACTTCCATGCGGAGGAGGTGAACGGGCGTTGTTATGCAATTGCAGAGTACAAGCATGATGGCAGACGACTTCATCTGATATCTACACATTCCGAAGAGAAGGACCTCGACGGCGCAACTGCCGGAGTGCGGCAATTGCTCAAGTCAATTCCCGAAGGACATGAAGTCGTTATCGATCTTTGCGGTTGGCGAGACGATCTATCCCGCGACCCGGACGAGGTGGCTGCGGAACTGCATGAAATGATCCGGCATTCGCGCCTTGACCGGATCGTGCGGCGGATTGCCGTCAGCCTGACGGGTCCCGAAGGCTTGCACGGCGTCGTCCGAACTCAGCATTTCACCTTCCGCCCGTTTGAAGGCGATTACCGCGAAGAGAAAATTTATCGCGGTCTGCACCCGATGATGAGCAAGCGCCTGCAACTGTGGCGCCTGCAGAACTTCAATATCGAGCGCCTCCCGTCCGTTGAGGACATCTACCTCTTCCGCGGGGTTGCCGTCGACAATCCGAAAGACGAAAGGCTGTTTGCCATTGCCGAGGTGCGGGATTTAACGCCTGTCCGGGGCTCCGACGGGCGCGTTGTGCAGTTGCCTCACCTGGAACACATGCTTGTGGAGGCGCTGGCGGCCATACGTCAGGTGCAGCTGAAGAGGACTCCCGAGGAGAGGCTTCATTGGAACAGGGTTCTCCTCCATGTCTGGCCCGATGTCGATCTGCAGGATGCCGAGCTGCAGTCCATCGCCCGACGCCTCGCGCGACAGACGGAGGGTCTTGGGCTTGAAAAGGTCGTGCTGCGCGTCAAGATGGTGGATCCGTACTCCGACGAATTGCTAGACACGGTCCTGAGCATTGCCAATCCGGCTGGACGAGGGATAGTTCTGCGATACACCCCTCCGACGGATCAACCGGTGAGGCCACTGTCGGAGTATGTCCAGAA
>DASQID010000773.1:0-14370 GCA_035631775.1 Acidobacteriota bacterium | reverse complement strand
TCAATGGCAGACGATGTCAGCCCCTCCTTCTGGACGAGGAATTCGACGATCGCGGGATCGATGTCGCCTGAGCGTGTTCCCATTACCAGGCCTTCGAGGGGCGTAAATCCCATGGATGTGTCGATGGACTGGCCTCCCTTTACCGCGCAGGCCGAGCACCCGTTTCCAAGGTGCAAGGTGATAACATTCACCCTCTCCATTTCGACTTTGCGAAGCTGTGCGTACCGGTGGGAAACGTATCTGTGAGAAGTGCCGTGAAAACCATAACGCCGGATTCTGTGCCGCCTGTAAAACTGGTAAGGCAGGGCGTACATGTACGAAGTGGCCGGCATCGTCGAGTGGAACGCTGTGTCGAACACCGCAACCTGAGGGACCGCGTCGCCCAGCAGCTGAAAGGCAGCACGGATCCCGCGGAGGTTAGCCGGATTGTGCAGTGGCGCCAGTTCCATGCAGTCTTCGATTGCCGCAAGCACCTCGGGGGTCACTCGCTCCGATATTTGGAACCTCTCGCCGCCGTGGACCACTCGGTGGCCGACAGCGTGAATGTCCGATCGGGAGCGAATAGCGTCTATCTGCGAATCCCTCGACACGATCCAGTTGAGCACCCAGTCGATGGCCGCGTGATGGTCTCGAAGCGGTGCGTCAAGCTTCACCTCTGGATGTCCCGCGGACCGGCAGCTTATGAGGGCCTCGGTGCCGATGCGGGACACGGTTCCACTGGCAAGGCGCCGGTCGGCGTCCTTCTCAATGAGATCGAGGTCGCTTTCAATAATCTGGAAGCGCAGGGAAGAGGAGCCGCTGTTCAATACCAGGATGTTCATGGAATGACCTCGCCGGGGATTCTAACCCGACTTTGAAAACTGTATGCGGTTTTTTGCAGTTTCAACCTGGGTCGAAATGACTAGCTGCGTTTCTTTGCGCGCTCGTGTCCTGGCGGTGGTATTTTAGTAGGCTACGGCGAAGGAGCAAAGGCGCGAGGAGAGCCAGCTGGCAGTCAAGAGGGATAGAGGGTATCGCAATCCTATATGTATCAGGATAAAAAAGTCGTTGTGGTAATGCCCGCCTATAACACAGCGAAGACGCTGCGGCAAACGTACGACGAAGTCCGCGCTCAGCAATTCGTTGACTCTATTATTCTCGTGGACGACGGAAGCCGCGATAATACGGTGGATCTTGCGCGCTCGTTGGACCAGATTCATGTGCACGTCCACGAGGCCAACAAAGGATACGGCGGGAACCAGAAGACTTGTTATCGGCTGGCACTGGAAGCAGGGGCGGACATAGTCATCATGATCCATCCAGACTACCAGTACACGCCCAAGCTGATTCCGGCGATGGTGTCCATTATCGGCAATGACCTGCATCCCTGTGTGCTGGGCAGCCGGATTCTCGGAGGATACGCGCTCAAGGGAGGCATGCCGATCTGGAAGTATGCCGCAAACCGATTTCTCACGTTGGGCGAGAATATCTTATTCGGCGCGAAACTTTCCGAATACCACACCGGTTATCGTGCGTTTTCGCGCGAAATCCTCGAGAGGCTGCCCCTGGAGGTAAACTCTGATGATTTCGTTTTCGATAATCAGATGCTTGCGCAGATTTTATGGTACGGCTACACCATCGCCGAGGTGAGCTGCCCGACAAAGTACTTTTCAGAAGCCTCCTCGATCAACCTTCGGAGGAGCATTCGATACGGCTTCGGATGTCTGGCAACGGGCATTTCCTATCGGTTGGCTAAAATGGGATTGGTGCATTCCAGGCGGTTCCCGGTGAAATTGAAAGGGCGCCGCCCGGACTCCGCCGCCGTGCAAAACTAACTGCAGCCGTTCAATCTCTTCTAGCGTCCCTTTACGTCTTCGCGCCTTGGTGGTGGCTCTTTTAAAAGCCACCGCGAAGACGCAAGGACGCCAAGACAGAAGTAACTATGGTACCTTCTGGATCGACGTCTCAAGGAGTACTGGACACGGATAATGGTTAGAATCACGGTGAAAGAGGTCATGGTGACGGTTGCCCGCAAACTCTATGGTTGGGCCAAATCCCCAATCCTGATTTTCGCGGCGGCAGTCACGTGGATCCTGTACGCTTTTCAGTCCTATCTCCCCACCCTGTTTCCTACGCGCCCACCTGATTTTTGGCTGCGCCGCACCGGCGCCTACGATATTCTCCTGGTACTCTGGTTCGGCGCCGTGGCTTACTGCGCGGGAAAGCGCTTCCTCCGCCGGATTGGTGTTGCAGCAGCAGCCGGAGCAGAGGAGACCGCGTTTTCGATTGCCGCCGGCGCCATGATGTTTTCATGGGCAACGATGATCCTGTCCCTGACCCATGGATTATACCGGCCGGTTGCCTACGCAATGCTCCTGGTCCCGACTGCGGTGTGGAACCGCGAATTGAGACGGCTCCCGGGAATTGTGTTCAGGGCCTTGTTATCCGGAATAAGGTCTCTCTCATGGACTGCGAGCGGGATGGGACGAGGATTTCTTGCAGTCTATGTTACGGCATCGCTTGGGGTGATCCTGATCTCAGCCTTGGGCCCCTCTTTCGAGTATGACGATCTGGTTTACCACCTGACCGGGCCCAAAAACTTCATCCTGGCGCACAAACTCGTTGCCCTTCCCGACGTGCCGATGGCGTTGTTTCCGAAAAACATCGAAATGCTGCATACACTCGCAATGCTGTTGCACTGCGACATCACGGTAAAGCTCCTGGTTTTTCTTTGCGGGTGCGCCGTGATGATCGGGGTCTTTGGATTTTCGGTTCGATTTGTCTCACGCACCACCGGTGCGATCGCCGTTGCCATTCTGGCCTCCTCGCCGCTGTTCATATGGGAAATGAGGACGGCGCACAACGATATCGGCCTCACGTTGTTTCTATTTGCCGGGACTTACGCGACTGCCATCTGGCTGCGAACCGATGAAGTGCAGTGGTTCCGTCTGGCGTGCTTGTTTTTCGCATTCAGCCTGGGTGCGAAGTATTGGGCGCTGCCTGCGCTGGGAATCGTGGTCTCACTCGTGTTTATCATTCGCCTGCTGCAGTCTCGGACAATGCGTCCCGCTCTGAGCGCGGCATGGAAGCTTGGAATGTACTCGTCGCTCGGCCTTATTCCCTGGGGTCTGGTAAATCTCTACTATACGGGCAATCCTGTCTATCCTCTCCTGAATGGAATTTTTAGAAGCCAGTATTGGACGGATGCACATACGAGCATGGCGCTCGGCGAAATGTTCCAAGGAGGAGTCAGGACGACGCTCTCAAACTGGTGGGATATCTTCAGGTTGCCTTGGGAGATGATGGTCGACTCTCATGGGAGATTCGGAGGGAATATCGGCCCCTGGTATGTGATCTTCATCCCATTCCTACTCTTCTTCCCTGGAATGGGTCTTGAGCTTGGATTCATCTTCACCTCCGGCGTCCTCTACTACATCGGCTGGGCTATAAGCGGACCGTGGACAAGGTTCCTGCTTCCTGCTCTTCCGGGACTCGCGGCAGGTGCGGCTTTCGCCATCTCGAGTCTGCTGAGGGTTATAGGCTCGCCTCGCAGGACCCTCGCAATCATTGCAGCGATTTTCCTCACAGTGCTGGCCGTCCTGGCCTCTCCCTACTTCGAGGCCGAGGGGTCCTGGTCGCGCTATGGCAACTCCCCAATATTCACCCTACCATTCAAATACTTGTCGGGCGGGGAATCGAAGAGCGACTTCCTGGGGCGGTTTTACAGAGGCTACAGGGCCGTGGAGTACCTGAACCAGATTCCAGGTGAGAAAAAGGTCTTGTACGTGCACACGTTGCCGGATGGCTTTTATCTGAACGGCAAGGCGGCTTTTCACTACTCGCCTTATGTTCCAGGACTATTTGAAGCAGACGCCGATCGGATTCACGCCGTATTGCGCCAGCACGGAATCACTCATGTCGTGGTCGCCCAGCCCTACCAGGAGAGCAGCCCCCTGAGCTCTCGAGAGAGTGAATTCACACACCGCTACCTTCCGAAGCTGTTTCAGAGAAACGCCAGCATCGTGTACGAGTTACTCCCGGCTGGTGTGGATCAGACGGTGGTCATGTACGACTTCATGGATCATCTGGACGAGATGGACGCCATACGCAAGCAGCCCGGGACAACTGGCAGCGCGTTTAAGGCGGTTCGCCCAATCGGTGACGACAGCAGATATGTGATGGTGACGGTGCCTCCCTCAGAAGTGTCGTTTCCGGTGACGATCCCTGACCACGCAACCCTCAGCTTTGCTGCTGCAAGAGAGGATCCCGGCTACACAGGGAAGGGAACATTACAGGTTTGGATCGCGACGTCAGACGAAGACCGACGACTTGTGTACAGCAGCGACCTGGAGGGCAAGATCAGCAGCTGGATCGAAAACCAGGTTGATCTCAGTGAATATGCCGGGCGCCGCGTGGGGGTAGTGCTCAAGACCACCGAGGCGTCTCCTTGCTGCAACTATTTCTGGGCGGACCCGGTTTTGACCGCTCCAAGCTGTGTCAGTCGTCCCAATGAGACCAGGCAAGCCAGAGGAAAACCGGGGCCGCGGCCAGTTGTGCTGGGAGGCATTGCTACGCCCGCCACTGTGCGGCTCGGCGACACATTCGAGGTTGAGTTTTCAGGGAGGTCTTTGACATCCGATCTGTACTTTGACATTCGATTCATGGCCCCGCAGGTGCCAGGCAATCAAGTTGCCTTCAACTGGCAGTATGGATCATTTCACCGCCACTCGATCGCCCCAACCACGACGCCTGGGAAGTGGATTATCACAGGCGTCCGCGCTCATCGTGACCCCCAGGATCACAATGGCGAATTCAATCCCGTCACGATCCCACTGGAAGTTACCCGTTGACCTCTCTGCGCCTCTCCGAGTTTTCAGGCGGGCCTTCAAAAGTCATGGTGGAGTTTGAGATCCGCATGATTCGGGACCCGTTCGCAGACTGCCCACATCCGCTTGTCGGCCTCGACAGTGCCTATGGCCTCGCCTGCGTTATGCTCCCGCAACACCTTCCAGCCGCAACGTTTGAGGATACGGCGATAACCTGCGGGCGAGACCAGCCAGAAGTTGGTGGGATCGTTGCCGAGCTCCCGTCGCTCAATAAAATAGGCCAGAGGCTGACTGGCGATGTCCGTCCCCGCGGGCGTAATGTCGAGTACGCGGGTATTGGTAATCATGAATTGGCAGTGCTGGGCAAGCGTGATGTACAGCAAGGGTATGTTTCGAAGGTGATAGGCAAGTCCGAGCGCGAGACATAAGTCGTACTGACGAGGCAAACTAAAACCGAAATCGAGGTCGCCGAAGCTGAGAGTCACTTTCGCCCCGAATTTATCGTTCAAGCGACGCAGACCCTCTCCGTCGTTAAAATTGGTTGCCTCGTGTTCCAAGGCATGAACACTCGCACCGGCTTCAGAAAAGAGGAATGTCAGGTCACCATCTGCAGCTCCGACGTCGAGCACCGCATTTGCCGGAATCACCAAGTCGCCGATCAACGCAAGCATGTTCGGAACCAGCATGATGGTGTTGTAGGGATACCAACGAACGTCCGGCATCGCGGCCTTGGCAGCCGCCAAGCGCTCCGTGAACGAAGGAGCCGATCTCAATACGTCAAGTAGATTCATAAGCGCTCCTTATTATTAAGCTTGTTACGTCTGCGGGGGACTAAGAGGCAGAACAGACCGCCGAGTGTAAGCAGCGAGATCGATCCCGCAACCAGGAGACGCGGGGGGTGGAAGCTCATGACGATTCGATGCGATCCCGCGGGCAGGGCGAGCGCGCGAAAGGCGTAATCGGCTGGCAAGATGTCTGTACCCTGACCATCTACTGAAGCCTCCCAGCCCGGGTAATAAATCTCGTTCGCAAGGACGAACCCATCGCGCTTCAGATCGGCCGTAAATGCATACGTGCTCGGCTGGACATCGAAATCGCGGAAGGAAGCAAGCGTAGAGGCCGCGCTGGAGTTCTCCTCAAGCGTGGACGGCGCTAAACTGCCTGATCCAGCATCCGGCAGACGCACGAGCCTGAGGGCAAACAGACCGACCGCCGGGTCCTTGAGATGCATGATCTTGATCTTCGCGGCCCCAGCTGCGAGCCCGAATTCACCCAATTCCGCAGACCGAGTGCTCTTGCAGCGCCAGCCGGCCGTTCGAGGCAACACAATGGGGCCTGAAGACTGCGGCTGCCCGTCTTGCTCGACCTCAGCTACCAATACCGGTGGCGCAGCTCCCACCGCCGCGACGTACTCGGCCAGAAGCAGGTAACGGCCTGGTTCCGGGACTGCGTCGAGATCAAACCGGAGCCAATTTCCTGTTCCTTCCCAGTATTTATAGACAGGACGCGCGCTGGCGCAATCGGGGTCGTTTTCCGCGCGGCCGGCGGAAGCAGCCGAAACCTTGTCGGCCGGAAGGGTGATCACCTTTAACGGCTCGAGATGCTGCAACAGGCCGCGGGGAAGATCCGGGGCGGCAAAGAGCAGCGTGCCCCGGGCCTGGAACCAGTGCGAGTTTAGCGTGGCCAGCACAGCCGCCCGGTCCGGCATGACGTACGCGCGCGGGTAAAACCAAGTGCGTGCCAGAAAATCCTTGTTGCGATAGATCGTGCGCCAATTCGGCTCCGCAAAGACCTTCTCGAATTTCTTCGACTCCGTCAGCCGCATCTGCTCTTCGGACGGGGCGTTTACAACCAGGTACTTTACGCCTAGCAGATCAATCACCGACGACTCGATTCTGTGGTCGGAGCCATACGGCTGCGCGGCGTCGTTGGTGTGAATGACTTGCCGTATCGTATCCTGATAGTTGCGGAGCATGACCGGATTCCAGCCGAAGATGCCGTTCAGACGCCAAACGTTACACCCGTTGCTGCCCCAGGGCGAACCGTCGAAACCCGCCACTCGGAAATCATTGGCCCGATCAGAGCGCAGAAACTCCAAAGATTCTCGGCGTTGGCCCGCGTAATTGTAGGCGAGATTGGTCCAGGGGTTATTTAACTCAAAATTGAACCACTTATCCCTGCTGTAATAGCAAAGCTCAAATGCCATGAGCATCAGCATCGCTACTGCCGCCATCCTGGGGCGAAGCCAAGCACGGAACCATGCATGAAAAAGAACCGCGGAGGCGGCGAGGACCAGGAGCATATGATGCCAGCCGGGAACCTTATCGGCCAATCGATAGCGCAGGCCCAGGCTGAATGCAACAAGCAGCACCCCAACCACGACCGCCGAATACCATCGCTGGTAAAATTTCCGCGAGTTCCGATCTAGGAGTTCTTGTGTTCCGATGGCTGCCATAAGGCAGAGCGCGAAGTTGCCTAGGTCGAAGAAAATCGGCATCTGACGAAACATGTTCAGCCCCGGTGTGCGATACACGAGGGTTCCAAGGAATCCGCCCCTGCCGAGCGAGAGCTCAATCGTGAGAAGAATCAGTCCCAGCCAAAAGAAATTCCGACGCCTCGCCATCGCGACGAGTCCGACCAGGGCCAACAGGCAACCCGGCACCGTCAGGAAAACATAGTTGACGCTGGGATCCCCCGGCCCGTTGTAAGGGACCCCACTGAGACCTCCGAACATATTTGGAAGGAACAGAGTCAATAGAAATCGAAGCTCATTGCCGTCTGTGACGTCCGAAAAGGTCAGATAGGTTCGTATCGATTGCGGGCCAAGCTGTGCCGTCGGGATAATCTGGACGAACGCCAGACCTGCCCCAAATACCCCTACGGCTGTAAGGTGGATGATCCAGTGCGGCCATAGCCGCCGCCGATGCGGCCCGGCGCAAGCCTCGTAGGCGAAGTAGAGGAACAGCAGCAGGCCGAGATATACCGCGTGCTGCAAGTGCCCTACGAGATTTTCCATTCCCATGAAAAGTCCGGCGCAGGCAGTCCAGTAGAAGTTCTTTTCGAGCAACCCGCGCCGTGCCAGCAAAAACACCAACGGATACCAAGCCATGGCTTCGACGGAAGCGTAGTGCTGCGTGTGCGCGACCATCGCACCGCTCGACATAAAGAGCACGCCGCCCAGCATCGCAGAAAGATCATCCTTCGTGAAGTCTTTCGCCAGCCAGTACATGAAAAGCCCGGCAAGAAAGAAGTGGCTGATCTCCATCACCTCAACGGTCTTATAGGGAAGAGGAGAGAGCGGGTGCAAAAGAACCATCAGCCAATTAAAAGGGTAAAAGATCTGCGCCTCGGGATCGCCGATGATCGGGAAACCCGACATGACAAAAGGGTCCCAAATGGGGAAATGAAAATGCCGCAACTCCTCGTGAATAAAGGCCAGGTAAGGATAGAAAAAGTCGGATGCATCCCAGGGCAGCCCGTGACGGTTGCCAAATAGCACCCTCCAATAGAAGAAGAGGGTGAAGAGGAACAGGAGGATCGGAACCCGACCGCGTGTGTCCGAGGAGCCCAGAATACGAATCCGTTTCATGAAGTTCGTCAGCCAGAAGGAGGAGGCGCGTTCTGTTGCCCTAAAATCGAGGAGGCCAGCTTATTTGTCGCCTTGCGCCTTGTCAAGCCGAGCGGATTGTGGATTGTGGATTCCGAAATTACGGAGATTCTTCGGAGACGGCATCCGGAGGTGGAGCGATTCTCACACCCGGTATATAGCGCATCGCCAACGCCTTCATGACAATGCCGGTCTTTTCGGGTTTGGAGAGTCGGATTCTCCGGCCGAAAACGTTGTATTCCCGGCGAACTATCTTCTTCAGAATGCGGCCGTAGATTTCCATCATGGCCCACAGGGAGGGGCGGCTGGTCTCGTCCACAAGCGGCAGCAGATTGCGAGCGCGGCGGTAATATTCCCGTGCCCTGTCGGCTTCGAATGCCATGAGAGCACGGAAGCGCCCGTCGTAGACCCCACGTCGAAGATCCTCCGGCGTGTATGCGAACCGTTCCAGATCTTCACCCGGCAGATAAATGCGCCCCATTTGCGCGTCTTCCCTGACATCCCTGAGAATGTTTGTGAGTTGGAAGGCGATACCACAGTGCTCTGCATATTTCGTCGCCCGCTCTTCCCGGAAACCGAAGATCTGAAGGCATACCAGGCCGACGGCCGAGGCGACATTGAAGCAATACCGGTAAAGCTCATCAAAGGTCAGGTAGCTTTCGATGGACAAATCCATCTCCGCTCCGTCAATGACCCAATGGAAGTATTGGCCCGGGATGGAAAACCGCCGGACCGTGTCATGAAAGGCGCGCAGAAAAGGATTTCCGCCGAAATCGCCCGCCAGCGCTAGATCGAGTTGAGTGCGCCATTTCCGGAGCTGCTCGCCCTTATCTTCGTTACCGGCACCTCCGTCCGAGATGTCATCACAGTAGCGCATGAACGCATACACGGCACATAGGGCGCGGCGTTGTGGTCGGGGAAGCACGAGGAAGGAGTAGTAAAAGTTGCGGGCGCGGTTTCGAGCGACCTCTTCTGCCGATCGGTAAGATGCTGCGAGTTCCGGGTCCATGCGCTCACCTGCCGTCGTGAACGAAAACCGGCCGAGAATCGATCTTTGAGATTCTCGGCGCCTCATTATCCCATGACCCGCGGGAAAATAACTTCACGCTTTAGCTGAAGGAAAACTCCCGCGGCGCCGGTCATCAGACCGGCGCTCCCGGGGGTCTGATGACCCCCGGCGCAGGAATTCTCCAGGTGGTCTGATGACCCCCGCACATGAATCGTGTATCAGCAGTTCAAGGGATGATCGCGATCTTGAGGTCGCCGTTTCGATTCAACAGTCTTTCCAGAACATTGCTCAGCGAGGTGAGGCGTTCCTCTCCTGTGATGAGCGACCGTGCGCGCAGATTCCCGCGATGGATGGACTCCAAAGCCTCACGTATATGCCTCGGCGTGTGGTGGAAGCTTGCCTTGATCGTGATTTCAGAGTAGTGGATAAGGGTCGTATCCAAAGGTATATGGGTACCGGACGGGCACCCGCCGAAGAGGTTGATCGTTCCGCCGCGGCGAACCATACCCATTGCTTGCTGCCAGGTTTCGGTGGTGCCGACGGCTTCGATGACGACGTCTGCGCCCCGCCTCCCGTTTGTGATCTTCCGGACCTGTTCCACCACATTGGAATGAGTCGCATCCAGCACGTGATCGGCGCCCATGCGCGCTGCCAGGGCAAGCTGATTGGGGCGTTTCCCCACGGCAATGACCTTCGTTCCCTGGCTCTTGAGAACCTGCACGAACATCAACCCGATGGGTCCCATGCCTATGACGACAACGGTGTCACCCTCGACGATTGCCGTCTCCTCGATGGCCCGAAGCACGCAGGCGAGAGGTTCTACAAGAGCTGCCTCATTGAAAGCGAGACTATCTGGGAGGATCAACAAGTTCTGGCGGACAATCCTCGCCGGGATCTTGATGAATTCAGCGTACGCTCCATTGATGAACTGCAGGTCTTCGCACAGGTTGGCCAGGTGCCGCTCACAGAAGAAGCACTCATTGCAGGGCCCGGAGTTGGCTGACACGACACGCATGCCCGGGGTGAAGCTCTCGACGCCCTCGCCGACGTCTTCCACGATTCCGGCAAGTTCGTGTCCGAACACGGCAGGCGGGACAATCATGCGAGCATGGAATCCCTGGCGATAGACCTTGAGGTCGGTGCCACAGGTCAAGGCAGCCTTGATGCGCACGAGAACTTCGCCTGGACCTATGCGCGGAATCGGTATCTGTTCAATCCGCACATCTCTCTTCCCGTACAGCACAGCTGCCGTCATCTTTTCTCTTGTGACCTTGATCAGTTCTCTCATGGCTGTATTATGACCTTAAGTGAATCCTCGGTGGGATGAGATGCGAGCCGAATCCCCTCGGGGAGCAGGTCCAAAGCGAATCTGTGAGTGACGAGTCTCGCGACATTGACTTCTCTGGTGAAGATCAGCCGGGCGGCCTTCGCCTGAAGTTCGACGGAGGCACTGTAGCTTCCGATCAGCTGCTTTTCCTCCATGCAAATGCGCGAAGCGTCGATCGTGATCATCTCTCCCGGCACGGTCTGTGCAAAAAGTAGAACGCGTCCGCCTCTGCGGACTAGAGACTGGGCGGACTGGATTGCTCCATGGTCTGCAGTCGCCACCACGGCGAGGTCCGCGCCGCGCCCTTCCGTCATACTTCGGACAACGGAAGCCACGTCATCCCTGATTGGGTTGAGCGCCTTGCAGGCGCCGAGCTCGCGGGAAAGCTCGAGGCGCCGATCCATCAGATCGAGCCCGACTACCCTTGCCCCGCCGCTGGCCGCTGCCTGCATCATCAGGAGCCCGACCGGCCCCTGTCCGAACACGACTACGGTTTCTCCCGGCTCCAAAGATGCAGTTTCCAGGGCTTTCAGGCATGTGTTCAGCGGCTCGAGAAAACTGGCTTCCTCGCAGCTGACACCATCTGGGATAAGCACCGTCCCTTCTTTGACGATCCAGTCCATCACCCGCACGTACTCTGCAAAGCCCCCACCCGCAGGTTCGAATCCCGCGGTGGTACCCGTCCGCCGGTAAAACTCACACTGGGAGAACAGTTTTTTCAGGCAATAAAAGCAGCGTCTGCAGGGAATGTGATGGTGCAGAGCCACCCGGTCTCCCGGCGCAAATCTCGTTGCTTTTTCCCCTGCCCGTACCACGGTGCCGGCGATCTCATGCCCGAAAATCCGGGGAGGAGGGACGAGCGCCTTTTCGATCTTCTTGAGATCGGTTCCACACACACCGCAGGAATGGACCCTTACCAGCAGCTCCTCGTCTCCTATTTCAGGGACCGGCACCTGTTCGACTGATATACGAGCCTGGCCGCGGTAGACGGCAGCGCGCATCTCCGCTGGAATCTGACTCTGCCTTTCGTTTTCCAAAGCAACCACTTCCGTCTTCTGCATCGTGTTCCGCCTCTATCCAGTCAGCGGATCAGACGGCGTCAGCCCGCAGGTTCGATACGCGATCTTGAGAAGAGTCCGGCCGCCATTCGCGGCGGAAGTAATCGACCGCGTCCCTCAGTGCCTTTTCCACGGGTTGGGGAGAGTACCCCAGTTCTCTCCTGGCCTTTTCAGAGCTAACATACATCTTGTAGCGGGCCATCCTCACGCCTTCCAACGGGATGAAGGGCTCGCGGCGGAGGATTGCACCCATGACGAAGTTGTCCAGATATCCAAAGATCACCGCCGCCAGATAAGGAATCCTCACCCGTGGTGTACGACGCCCGCAAATACGAGCCATGGTTTCTAGGATTTCCTCGAGGCTCCAGTTCTCCCCGCCCAGAATGTACCGCTCCCCAATTCGGCCATTCTTCTCCGCGAGAAGATGGCCGAGGGCGACGTCTTCCACGTTGACTAAGTTCAGTCCGGTGTCGACATATGCCGGCAGCCGCCCTTTTATGAAATCGAGGATGATCTTCCCGGTAGGGGTAGGTTTGAGGTCGCCAATTCCCACAGGCGTCGTGGGATTTACTATTACTAGCGGGAGACCGGATGCCGCAAACTCACAGGCGACCTGCTCGGCCATGAACTTCGATCGCTTGTAATGGCCGATCATGTCGTCGAGTTTAACCGGGCTGTCCTCATCAGCCGGCACGCCGTCGGCGCGCATCCCGATGGTTCCGACGGTGCTCGTATAGAGGACCTTTTGCACGCCGGCTTCGCAGCATGCGGAAAGCAGGTTGCGGGTTCCTCCGACATTGTTATCGTAGATTTCCTGCGGGTTTCGGACCCAGAGCCGATAATCGGCCGCAACGTGATAGACGGTCCGGCAGCCCTGCGCGCAGCGCAGCATCGACATCGGATCCTTCAAATCGCCGATGACCACTTCGCAGCCGAGTCCTTCGATGTTCGATTTTCTGCTTGAATTGCGCGCAAGGATCCGGACCCGGTCTCCTCGGAGCAGCAGTTGCCGCACCACATGGCTTCCGATGAAGCCTGTCGCTCCGGTGACAAATGTGAGGTCTTCACTCATACTTGCCGGTCACCCAAAGATTTCCGCTGCACGGACTGACTGGCAGCGCAGCTATGAATCCTCCGCTCCGGGCAATTCTGGAACGGCGATCATAGCAGAATCTTTTAGTATAACGGAAACAACTAGGATTTTCCAAGGTGCGTCCGGATCCGGGTGTATGCACCCGGTTGCTGTGGAATATCTCCTTAGGTCGGCTCATGATAGGTGAGGATTGGAGGTCTCAACAGCCCGTTTGACTCCCCGGGGCGGGGCGCTATGTACCGGTTTTCCGCTCTGCCTTTGTAAGTTCGGGAGGAAGGGCGAACTCCACATCTTCCACTATGCTGCCGACGGTTTCAACATCCGGGTAGCCGACGTTGCTCAGGTAACGCAAAACCCTTTCAACCAGGCCTTCCGGTGCCGAGGCACCGGCTGTCAGACCGACCACGCGAATTCCGTTCAGCCAGGAGAGCCGGATATCTTCTATGTCATCGATCAAATAGGCGGGCACCCCGGCGCTCTTAGCAACCTCAACCAGGCGGCACGAATTGGAACTGTTCGAAGAGCCTACTACCAGAATAACCTGCGCCTGATTGGCCAACTCCAGAACTGCTCCCTGCCGATTCTGGGTGGCATAGCAGATGTCCTCAGATGCCGGACCCCGGATCAGAGGAAATCTCTGGCGCAAGCGAGCGATGATCTCTTTTGTATCGTTGAGACTTAGAGTGGTTTGCGTGAGGTAGGCTACTCGACTGGGATCCGGGACCTCCAACGACTCCACATCCTCCACTGAGCCCAGCACTCTTATGAACTTCGGAGCCTCGCCGGTGGTGCCGATGACTTCGTCATGATCCTCGTGACCGATCAGAATGATCGAATAGCCTTCGCGCGCGTACCGTATCGCCTCATGATGGACTTTGGTTACGAGAGGGCATGTTGCGTCTATCACTTTGAGGTTCCGCTTGTTTGCGGTGTCCCTGACTTCAGGCGAAACCCCGTGGGCGCTGAAAATTACCCTTCCTCCGGAAGGCACCTCGTCGAGCTCGTCTACGAAAATTGTCCCCTTCTGGTGCAACTCATTGACGACGTATTTGTTGTGCACAATCTCCCGCCGCACATAAAGTGGTTGGCCATATTTCTCCAGCGCGAGATTGACAATATCGATGGCACGAACCACTCCGGCGCAGAATCCACGGGGGGACGCAAGCAGAACTTTACCTTTTTCCAACGCCACTACCTCAACTTTACTTGTGAAGCAAAATGATATTCCGAGCCCCCCGCATTGGCAAGGCCTTTTGGACTCGCAATGTCGTGGAATTTCAAAGATTACACGATCTTAAGGACGAGTCTCCTCGGAGAACCTCAAAGCGTTCAGACCGACTTGGAGGACAAAGCCTGATCGTTCGTACGGCTATTGAGGTAGGTTAGCGCCGTAACAGAAGTGACCAGGATCACTCCTCCCAGTAACTGGGATGTAGAAAGGTGGATATCGAGAAGGTACCAGTTTGCCAGA
>DASQID010000772.1:0-14839 GCA_035631775.1 Acidobacteriota bacterium | reverse complement strand
TGGACGTGGCAATCGCCGAGCTGCGGCGCGCGGTCGAGGAACGCGATGTGTGGCTGGTCTGGCTCAAACAGGAACCACGGTTTGATTGCCTGCGCGCCGATGTTCGTTTTGAAGCCATTCTGGATACCATCGGACTCGGATCATAGTCCAGTGAGCGCTAGAAACTGCGCCACAAATTTAACGAATTACACGGAGCGGCATAGCCGCAACCAAAAAGCACGAGGCCGCAATGACCCCTATAATCACTGCACTGATTTCAGGTTCGCCGTTCGCAGTTTGCTGTTCGCGGTGGTTTGCAGTCTGCCCGCGATCAGTGCCCTTTGCGAACTGCGAACCGCGAACTGTGAACTGTGAACTTTGATCTTGCTGAATGCATTTTCTCGCCTAAGGAATTCCCTGCCAGGAGGACACGGAATTGCGGGTTTGTAGTACGAACGATTGGGATTTGACCAGAGTTGCTTTCGTGAAATTCAAGGATTCGTGGCAAATTTTGCTGCGAGCCCTAAGGCCTTCGACGCTCCACACCGAGGTGGCGACGCAGATCCTCGATACGCTGCCCGTAAGCGCCCGAGACATCCGCCGTTTCGAGCGATCGTAGTTCTGCTTCTGCCTCCCCGAACCTCCTGATCTCCGCAAGAGCATAGGCGGTCAGGTATCGCTCTTCGAGAAGACCGGGATGAAGTGCCTTCAGCTTGCCGAGAGTGGCCAATGCATTTGTCGGGCTTCCTTCCTGCAGCTGAAGCGTGGCAAGACTCTGATAAGCGGGCCAATAATCGGGATGGATGCGGATAGTCGTTTCATATTCGCTGATGGCCTCGTTGAAATGCCCCTGGATCACGGCAAGATTACCCAGATTCTGGTGTGCGCGCCAGTTTTCCCCGTCTGCCCTGATCGAGGCCATGTAGTAGCTCCTGGCAGAATCGTACCGGCCAAGAGATTGATCGATCCAACCCAGATTGTAGAGAGCGGCAGCGTGGTTCGGCGAAAGTCTCGTGACTTCCAGGAATTCCTCCCGGGCCTTTTCACGGTCCGCCTCCAGATAGGCGACGCCGAGATTGTAATGGACCCTAGTTTTACGTGGAGCCTTGGCGGCGGCATCGGTCCAGAGGCGCACGTCATTACTCCAGATATTCGTCCGCTCGCGCGAGATTCCGGCATACACGGCGAACACCACTCCCACAAGCGCCAGGCATGCTGGTCGCGGGATTCCGGTCGAGCTGGCCAGTCTGACGCAGAGAGTGATCAGTCCCCATGCAACCAGGGCTGAGGCTGCGATCATGGGAAGATACAGACGGTGCTCGAAGAGCAGGTCCGAACTCGGGATAAATGAACTGGTGGGGACCAGCAGCAGAATGAACGAAACGGACAGAAATGCGGCCGTGGGATTCAACCGGCGCACCCGGGCCGCGAGTGTGAGCATTCCGAGCAGTAGCGCAAGACAATAGATGCCATACGGCGACCACAATGGATGCACCCGAAGATCATGATCGACTGACAGTCCGGAGGGCCACAGCAGCAGCCTCAGATATGTCGCGAAGGCCTGCGTCTGATTCACCAGGTAACGCAGCGCAACTCCGGAATAAAGCGATCCGACTGTTTGGTCTCCACTGCGCTGCAGATTGAAGTAAGCCCAACCGATGCCCAAAGGCATGAGCACCACGATTCCACCCCAAAAAAAGGGCGATTGCAGGAGCGAGGAACGAAGTGACCTGCGGCCGTCTGCATTCGCCCAAAGATAGGCGAGGAAGACGGCCGGGAGGATCCAGGCGGATTCTTTACTTGCTCCAGCCAAGAGCAAAAAAAGCACGGCAGCGGTTCTGGCGGCTCTCCGATTTGGAGTTTCCTCAGACAGTAGGTAGAAGCATAAAGCCAGCAGACTGAAGAATGCCGCCAGGAGCGTCGACCGCTGATACACGTAGTTGACTGCCTCGGTCTGAACTGGATGAAGCGCAAAAACGCCTGCTGCCGCGACGGGAAGCAGTAGCGATGAAGTGGTTCGCGCCACACCGTTCTTCCGATTGATGAGCAGACGGACGAACAAGTAGACCATCAGGCTGTTCGCCAGGTGAAGCAACAGATTGACAAGATGGTAGCTCCACGGACTCGTGCCGCCTAACCGGTAATTCAGATAAAAGGTCAGATAAGTGAGCTGCCGTGTCTGGGCTGGACGAATCAGTTGCAGAACATCTCCGGGGGTGGTGACCTGAGGGCTGTCAAGGAAAAGGCTGTCGTCGAAGTGAAACGGGGCACTCCAGGCACCCCAGAAGGCCACCAGGGTGAAGACAAGGAGAGCAGCTAGTGCCATCCCAGTCGCAATGGCGTTCCCTTTCCCGTTGGTCGGATCCATATGCGCCTTGTGAGTGGACACTCTCCCCTATGAGTATCAATCGTAATTCGTCCCTCGATGTGCGTCAAATCTATTGCCGGAGGAGAAAGGCAACGGTAAACTTTTGTGAATAGCCGGATACCAAATACAAGAAGTCGGGTGAGGGATGAGCAGAAAATTCATTGGGTGCGCGCCATCGCGGCTGGGCTGTGTCGTGAGACAGGCCGACACGGAGAGCAATCGGAGATTCGGGTTACGATGACCTCGATTTCCCGCATCTTCGCGTTTCCGCGTCTTGTTACACACCTCTCGGGCCTGATTAATAGCACGGAGGCGTGCTGGATACCTGAGAACCACCGATAACATTCGCAGTGGAGTGAAAAGCCTGGGAACTGCATACAGCAATGCCATCGAGCCCTTGCGCAGGAACGCCGGGACGGGAGTTTCATCTCTGGCCCTTGCCGCGGACCGAGGGCTGATTGTACTCATAGTTCTGAGCCTTTACGGGTTGCTGATGCAGCACTACCCGATAATCTATGGCGGTGACCCGATCACACGGCTGATGAACTCATCGAGGATACTCAATGGACATCAGCTGCCTTTGCTCCAAATCCTGATTAACGGCACGATGCGTTGGTACCACACCTCGAAGAGCATCTTCCTGCTGATGGCGCTGATTTCCTCTGCAGCCTGTGCGGGTCTGCATGCTTTGGCCTGGGAGATCACGCATGACCGACGTGCGGCGCGGCTTGCGGCGCTTTTCTACATTACGCATCCTTTCATTCTCTACTACTCCAGGGTTCCGTATCAGGAGCCTCTCCTGACGGCGGGAGTAGCCTGGGGTTTCTGCTTCTTGTTCCGTCATCCATCAGCATCGAACCGATTGCTATCAAGTCTGTTCTTCGGCGCTGCATGTTTCTCCCGATATGAGGGATGGATTGCGGCCCTTTGGGCGGCCCTCTATCAAATCTGGAAAGACCGCCGCCAGGAAGAAAAGACGAGTCTTTCCTCAGTCATCGGATCCCTCATCAGTTTCGGATGGGCGCCCGCGATGTGGCTCGTTTGGAACAGAAACCTCAGTCCTCCGGGATCATATGTGCTGGACCTCGGCTTACATTGGGCAAGGCTCTATAGACCCTTTTTCATAATCAAGTCGGCACTTTGGTGGACCGAGTCGGTCGTTGTACTGGCAGCCTCGATCGGATTCGCACGTTCCTGGCTCGAACCACGGCTTCGCAATGAGGGCCGGTTCTTCCCGCTCGCCGGCTCTCTCGTGCTGCTCCTGTCCGCACTTGTCCTTTCAGGACATGGTATTGAACCGGATGCGGAACGGATTGTCACCGAACGGGAATCATTCCTGGTGATCAGCGTGCTGGTCCTCTACGCGGGCTTGGGCGGAAGCTGGCTCATTGGCGTGTTCAGAGAGAGTTGCGCCGACAGTCCACTCCTCCGTTTCGGCCTCCCATTTCTGGCAGTGGCCGTCGCAGCCGGCTACAGTCTCGACAGGGGCGTGCGCCGCGTGGAGGCTGCAAATGCGGACCCGGAGCTTAAGACGGATTATGAGGTGGCAAGGTTCCTCGTCGAACGACAAGCCGGCAGCTTGATACTCGCGTCCCCGCTTCCAGCCGAACCGTTGGCGAACTATCTGAAGAATGTGGAGAAGTGGGAGGGTCCAAGAGGAAGAGAGGAGGCGGTGCAGTTCCTCAAGAAAGTCGAAACCACGCCGCTGGATTATCAGCGGGTCCTCACGTTTTCATGGATGGGGAAAGACAAGGTGTTCTCGGGAGACGCGCTTCAGGGATTCGACCGGCCGAGGGTGGAAGGTTTCTTGCGCGAAAGGCACATCCATTACCTGATCATTTTCTCGGATTTCACTCCTGTGAAGGAACACGAGAGGGTAGTGACCGCCTTGATCGCCGATCATCAAGCACCTGAACTCGTGATAAACAACCGGGGCAAGAGTGCACGGATTTATGCGATCGAATCCTGATGGTGCTGATCCGACAACCTGGCTGCCGAATGGTGAGCCACAGTGGTCTGGCATGTGGCGTCCAACAACTGCCTGCCCTTTCTTCTCCGGGTCGCCATTGAGCACGAAACGCTGATAATAGGGGAAGTTGATGAACTCAGGTTGCATTGATGCCGTCTCTGGCCGTGATCCCTTGGGCCGGGCCACGCAGGCTGACCTCGCGGAGGACTTTGCACCGCTTGGGATCAGGCTGCGCTTTGAAACAAACAGCCCGAGGATGCTTGAATACTGCCGGGATGCCTTCGGACGCAATGGCTTTCCGGGGCTTAGGTCTCAGATACCTCAGTTCGTGATCCGGCTGCTTGTCGACCCGTCTTTTACAGAGGTCCCACCATGGCCGGAACCTGTATTTCGAGGTCAGGAAGCCTTTTTCTATGTCTGCGTCGGAAGCCAGAACACGGCGCTCGCCGATCTGCGACGTCGATACGCATTCGGATTCATCTCTCCAGGAATGGCCGAGGATGCTGATGTGGTTCGGAGGGCATTTATCGAGTGTCTGACATATACCATGGCGACACATGGTCCCGGAGCTACCCGTACTTACGTTCACGCCTCCGGGGTCGTCAAGGGAAACGCTGGGCTCATCTTTAGCGGTCCTCGTGAATCGGGCAAGACCACTCTCGCCTATGCCTGTGCAAGACGGGGATTTCAGATCCTGGCAGACGACGTCGTTTATCTCGACGAACAAGCGGACGGTCTAACGGCGTGGGGGTTGCCCCGGCGGCTGCGTTTCCTCCCTGATTGTGACCGGCTGTTTCCCGAATTGCGCCGGGTTGCAGGCGAGAGGGAGAGTTCTCAGAGGGACGCGATCGAGATCGACGTCGAGCAATACCTGCCCGGCCACACACGGACTTGCTGCGAGCCTGCAGCGCTGTTCTTCCTGGAACGTTCCGCCGGCCCACTGAGCTGCGATACGCTGGAACCGGATCGGGCGCTGAGATTGCTGGCGCGCGACCTTATTCAGGATGTGCCTGAGACGATGGAGAAACACCGGCACGCGTGGCTGCGTCTAGCTCTGAAAGGGGCTTATATTCTTCGCTATGGCGGCGAAGATCTGAATTCAGTCGTCGAATTGCTTGAACAATTCCTCTGAGATGCTTATGCAATATCCTATCCGGGGACTTTGCGCCGCCATCGTAATACATCAGTGGCTGCGGCCGATCCGGGCGCGAATCCGACCGTGCTGAATCCTGTGGGTCGGGGCTTCAGCCGGCTTCAGCCCCGACACGTAGCAAGTCTGAACAAGTGATGCGCCGGCAATGAGTTACGTGTCCGGGCTGAAGCCCGGACCCACATATGCTTTACGGGGCGTCGACTTGTCCGCCCCGCAACCCAGTATCGAAGACCAGAGTCCGGCGAAGAGCTGACGCCATCAGATGCTGATGATTAGGCGCATGCTCCTAGAAACCCCAGGATACTATTGAGGCCATGACCCGCGTCTCGCGATCAAAAGTTGATCAGATCTTGATAGAGAGTCTGTCCTCAGATCGTCCTGTCGCTGCAGAACTGGAACAGTCGGAATGCGCACTACTCTGGGCAAGCGCACGCGACCATTGCCTTGTGCCTTACCTCCACCGGCGGTGGACTTCCTCAGGATTCATCCATAGCCTCCCACCTGCCACGGCCCAACGGTTCTCAATGGCCAGAGAGATGAACTCGGAACGGAACGGACGGCTGCTGCGGACGCTTGGTGAGCTTTGCAGTGCACTTGGGGAGAGCGGTATTCCGGTTCTGATCTCCAAAGGTCTGCCCGTTTCCCAGGCATATTACGGCGACATCGGCTTGCGCGTCCTCTATGATCTCGACCTGTTGATCGGGGCTGGGGACAAGGAAAGGGCGTTCGACGTACTCCACAGTGTAGGCTACAGGCCATTCGGTTCGAATCTCGGACGAAATGAGGAGCAGACACTGTTATGGCGTCCAAAGCATTACGATTGGACTGCTGACGGGATTTTTGATCCGGAACAGCCCTGTTTTGTGGAGCTGCACACGAAGCCCTGGGAATCGGGGTGGCACGGGTTTGGTCTCAGGTGCAATCTGGACCTTTGGAAGGATCACAGAATTTTGGAGATGGGTGGAATGTCGATCCAGGTGCCCATGGAAGAGAAGCTGCTTGTGCACCTGGCCGTCCACTATGCGTGTAACGTATTGGAATCGAACGCCCGACTGATGCATCTCCTGGATATCATCCTGCTCTTGCGCAGCCGAGGGAACGACCTCGACTGGAACCTGATTCTGGATGAAATAGACCGAAATCGCGCCACCCCTTTCTGCTTTCTGGCGCTCGACTTGGCCCGCCGTGCGAATGGCTGCGTTCTTCCTGAAAAGGTGTGGAGCGACCTGCGCCGCGCTACACCCCGCGGCATTGTCGATTGGCTCGCTCTAAGGGGAGTCGATGATGCCGCTTCCATGAATCTCCATCATCGCGAACTCTCCCTGATATATTCCCTGCACTGGCATATGGCGGCCGGCTGCTCAGAGACCGCCAGCGTACTCTTATACTCACTGCGTTCTCCCTGGTTCGAGGGAGCCGGTCCCGGGCGATGGCTGTCCCTGTACCGCCGCGTGGCCCAGCGCCTTCAACACCTGCCACGCGCCTATTCGTAAGGTGTGGAACCGTGCGGCGAGTCTCGCTCAGGAAAGTCTGTGAGTATCAACTTTATGCTCTGGCATTCGCGCTTCCGTTTGAGTTCTATATCCACGGTCGTGAACGGTCCCTCCTGACCACTCTGAAACTTCAGATCCTCGTTCTCTTCGTAACCTGGACAGCAACCAAATTGATCGAAACCAGAGCGAGACCCGAAACCGCCCGGAATCGAATCATGGGTTTGCTGCCGGACCGATTTCTCCCGGCAGTTACCGCGCTCATCCTAGTCCAGTCCCTATCCGCGGCTCTTGCTCCCGCGTTCCGCGGCAATGCTATCGAGGCGGCGGCGAAGATGATGCTCGGCGCGTTCTTTGCGCTACTGGTCGGCGACGTGGTCCTGGGGTCAAGGCCTCAGGACGATCGGTCAGACAATCCGGCCATGAGCACTCTGCTGGCTTTATCCGTCTCCGGCACCTGTGTTGCCTTGTTGGGACTAGGAGAACTGGCTGGCATCGGCTTCTTCGCACGAATTGCTCATGTGTTTCAGCCGTCAAAATTCAATCTTGGCCAACACCTGCGACTGGTCTCCACGATGGAGTATCCCAACACGGCCGGCAGCTTCCTTTCAGTCGCGCTCTGCGCGACCCTTGCTCTGACATCTTTTTCAGGGACAGTTCGAGAACGCAAGTGGAGTATCGCCTCTGTGGCAGTGGTCGGAATACAGGGGATCGCGCTTGCATTCACTTATTCAAGGGGAGCGATAGTCTCGACCATCATTGCAGTCGCGGTTGCGAGTGCGATGTCAAAGAGCTGGATTCGTGGGGCGCAGGGCAGAATAGCGCAGGCTTCCTGCCTTGCCGTGCTCCTCGGAGGTGCGCTGGCTGCGTACTATGTTCATCGAGCGAGTGAGCACACCCCACGCACTCAGCAACGCATCGCACGCTTCGGTCTGCAAGGGGCTGAGGAAGTCATGTCTCTACATCCTGCTCTGACGTATGGGGAGACCATAGCCGTTCAAAACGACTCCTGCTGCACCTGGCGCAAGGGCACTTACGGTGTCGGTTATCGCTGGCACAATCTGAGCAGCAACGAAAACTCGTCCCCACAGATCGGCACGGATTTCACCAGCGATCTTGCACCATCGGAACTGGCTCGGGTTCAGGTCGCCTTGAGAACTCCCCCCCAAGCAGGGGAATACTTTCTGATTTGGTTTGTCTTTCAACGGAGTGATCAAGTCCGGGAGGTGAAGGACTCCTATTCTCCGGGAATACTCTGCATTATCCATCCCGCAGGTACTGACGCCGGGAGAGCCATAACCGACAAGGCCCGCCGGTATCTTGGAGCGATTCGAGAAGAACGCCGAAGCCTCAACGGGGCGCAGGTCCCGACGCGCGGAGAATTGTGGTCTGTGGCCATCAGGATGTTCAGGCAGAGACCTATCCTGGGAATGGGTCCAGATAATTTCCGTCTGTTGAAATGGAAGTACATGGAGGTTCCCCAGGGTGACGAGACGATCCTGGCAAACAGTACTTATCTCGACCTCCTTTCCGGCAGCGGCATACTGGGAATCGCCGCCTTTGCCTGGTTGATGTGGGAATTCGGACGCGGTGTTGCGAGACGACTCTCGCCTGGCGCGTCCCACTCAGATTGGATCCTGGGTTATTTCGGGACCGCTTACCTGACAGGATTCCTCTCGCACGGATTGGTAGACTATTTCCTGAAGTTCACCCCTACGTTCCTGCTTTTCTGGCTGGTAGTCGGCATCGTGTGCTTGGGTGGACGAGCCTCCGCGGAGAATGTCTGTGCAGATCGGTTATGACGCAAGCTCGATTCGTCCACGCCCGTCGGGAGTTGGATATTATACGTCATCGCTGCTGCGGGAGCTTCAACTTCAGTATCCTGATCACCGATTTCTGATTCTCTCTCATCTGGCGGATTTGAGCCTGTCGGGCCAAAACCTAGTTTTCACACAACGGATATCCTTTCCTATTAAGGAAGTCTGGATGCAGTTCTGGCTGCCGCGAATTCTTGACCGCCACCGTCCTGATCTTTGCCATTTCACGAACGGCATCGCGCCGCTGCGCATATCAATGCCCTATGTAGTGACAGTTCATGACCTCAGCCTGATCGAACATCCGGAATGGCATCCACGGTCACGCAGGCTGTGGATGCGCAGGCTCCTGCTTCCATCGGTAGCTGGCGCGGCCGGGGTCCTGTGCGACTCGGAGGCCACCCGGCAGAGACTGCTTCAGTGGGCGAGCATCGACAAATCCAGAACCTGGGTAATCCCATTGGCAGCGAGAGAATCCTTCTTCGAGGCCCGATCGGAGACCGAAAAGGAGAGAATCAGAGCACGATACGAGCTTCCGCGACCATTCATCCTGTATGTGGGAAATATCGAGCCGAGGAAAAACCTTTCGCGATTGCTCGAGGCATTTCGAAGGCTGAAGCCGCGGGAGGTCGATCTGGTGCTTGCGGGCAGGTGCGCCTGGCTTTGGGACGGGATTCTGCGCGAGGTGCAGCAAACGCGGAAAGCTGCCAGAGTGCATCTCCTGGACTACGTCCGCGAAGACGATCTCCCGGCTCTCTATCAATCGGCGTTGGCGTTTGCCTACCCATCACTCATGGAAGGCTTTGGATTGCCGGTGCTCGAAGCGATGGCCTCGGGAACCCCAGTCCTCGTGTCCAGAGTGGAGCCGTTGGTCTCACTGGTTGATGGTGCAGGCTGGCTTGTTCCTCCCGAAAAGATCGGAGCGTGGCAGGATGCGCTAGCCGAGGCCATTGAGGACGCCGAAAGGCGGATTCTCCTGGCGGCAAAAGGCAGAGAGAAGTCGTCGCAATATTCCTGGGCGCGGACGGCTCGAGAGACCATGAGTTGCTACAAAGAGATCGCGTCTTGAGTTCGGAAGACGTAAATGAGCTTCCAACCGGGGATCAGACTACCTGCATTTTTTCTGGTCCCTTGGCCTTGGCGACCGTTGACGTGCAACACATAGAATGATAGCTTTCTTTCAGTAAATGCTCGGGGACACCCCTCCCTCCCAGAATCGGAAGCTGGAGACATACTATGAAAAAAGGCGTCTTGTTACGCACACTGCTCTCACTCGCAGCTTTAGTCGTCCCGATTTCCGGTGCTTCCGGACAGGCGAGGCCGGGGCTTCATATCTCGCTGGCCGACCCCGGTCCGGTCGGAGCCAACACGACGACTGCAGTCTTTTCCCACTTTGCGATCGGTGGCGGATACACGACCGTTTTTACCTTGCTGAACACGGGGACCGGGGCTGCGACAGGGAATCTGATCCTCACCGGTCAGGACGGGAGCGCACTTAGTGCCAGCCTGCAATCCAGCGACGGCACGGCGGCCTCCAGTTCATCTATTGCCCTCAACATACCCCAGGGAGGAGCTACCTTTGTTACTGCTGGTCCTGCTGTCGCCGGGGATCCGAATGTAAAAGCCGGTTGGGCTCGCGTCGAGAGTTCCGGGGGCGCGCCGGGCGGCGTGTCTTCTTTCCAATTGACTTCAGGCGGGACACTAGAGACCATTGCCGGCGTTCTTTCCTCAAGCTCGGTGTCAAGCGCGACCATCCCCGTCGACAATGATGCAACAGCAGGACGCTTCACCGGTTATGCGATAGCAAATACCGGCTCCACCAATATCAACGTGAAGGTCGTGGTCACTGATACCAATGGCAATATCACGGACACTGTCACCCCTCAGCAACTGAATCCTCTCACACCCGGACATCAGGTGGCTCGTTTTCTTCACCAGGACCTGCCGAATCGCACAACATTCAGAGGATCGATGGTCCTGATCGAGCAGTCGGGGGCAAACTTCAATGTTGTCGCACTGATCCAGGCACAGGGGATTTCAAACACTATCCTTTTCACGGCAATTCCGGTGATTCCCGGAAGGGCCCCTAACATCAATTGAGCTCGGTGAAAAAACCAGTAGCACTGATCACAGGGATCACGGGACAGGACGGTTCATTCCTGGCGGAGTTCCTGCTGGAGAAGGGCTACACTGTTCACGGCATTGTACGCCGCGTCGCCTTGGAAGACCCCGAGCATCGCCTCTGGCGGATCCGACACCTGCTCGATCTCGTCGAACTGCATTCCGCATCGCTCGAGAGTTGTGCAAGCATCTACCGAGTCTTCCGTTCCGTTCTACCTGACGAATGCTACCATCTGGCCGCGCAGAGCTTCGTCAGCTACTCTTTTGAGGACGAGTTTTCTACCCTGAACACGAACATTAACGGGACACACTACGTTCTGGCCGCGATCCATGACTGGGTGCCGGAATGCCGCTTTTACTTCGCCGGCTCGAGTGAGATGTTCGGCCGTGCAGAGGAAGTGCCCCAGACCGAGCACACCAGATTTCACCCGCGCTCCGCCTATGGCATCTCCAAGGTGGCGGGCTACGAACTCACCCGCAATTACAGGGAGGCCTACGGTATCCATGCTTCGAGCGGAATACTCTACAATCACGAGTCACCCAGGCGCGGCTACGAATTCGTCTCGCGCAAGATCACTCATCACGCCGCTCAAATCAAGCTCGGCCTCGCCAACAATCTGCCGCTCGGCAGCCTGGAGGCGAGACGGGACTGGGGACATGCCCGCGATTACATCAGAGCCATGTGGCTGATGCTTCAGCAGCCGATCCCGGGAGACTATGTCGTTGCCAGCGGTCTCACCCACTCAGTGCGCGATTTCGTTGAACTCGCCTTTTCCCACCTTGATCTGGACTACCGGAAGTATGTGCAGTCGGATCCAAGGCTTTTCCGTCCGGCAGAGGTGGACAGCTTGCAGGGCAATCCATCGCTGGCAAATCGGATTCTGGGCTGGTCGTGCACGAGCTCGTTCCGAGAGCTTGTATGCGAAATGGTTGACGAAGACTTGAAAAGAAATTCGGCCAAGCTCGGAACCGACATCAGAAAAGGCAGCCTTTACCACGAGCGGATGAAGCCTCGAGCCGGGACTCAAAGCCTTTCACGCTCGATGCTGAATTGAGCCGGAATGGAAGCCCTGACCCGTGGCTTTCCCGCACTTCGTTCTTTGGCAAGCGCGAGTTCGCGTGCAAAGAGCGGGTTGTCGGGAAAATCGCGTTGAAGTGCTTCAAAGAGGCTGCGCGCGCGGTCAAACTGTCCCTCTCGCTCGGCGGCAAGCGCAAGCAATACCATCGCAAGGGGTTTGAGATAATGCCCACCTTGTGCGGCTTTCTCGAGCTGTTCCATGCCGCGTTGACGGTCGCCGTGAAAGCCCCCGAACCATAGGAATATGCGCTTGTAGGCAGGCACGCAGCCGATGATGTAGTTGGCGGCGCCGATGGCCACATAGGCGTCGTGCTGATCCGGCTTCAACTTCAGGAGGCGGGCTGCCTCGTTCTCGGCACGACGCATCTCAGTCAGGCTGGCAAGCTGGCGCTTCTGGATCAGGGCTTCGAAATCCGACTGCATTCCATAGGCTAGCGTCAAGGCAAAGAGAGCCTCGGTATCGCTGGGATTGGCGGCGAGCAGCTGCTGAGCCATCTGCCGGGCACGTTTGTTCGCCTCGAGAAATGCCGCGCTCAGTCTGCTGTCGGGCGGGCCCTCAATTCCTCCCAGCAGACGCTTGTCGTCGAGGAAGAAGGCGGAAGTCAGCACACCTTTGGCGTTGAACTCTTCGAACAGATAACTTGCCGCATCCGCTATGACGCCCAGGGGATCTTCCGGACGATCGCGCCGGTAGGCAATGATCACCGTTCGAGCCTCTTCAAACTTCAACTCATACATTCGACGGAAACCCAGCTCCAGGCGAGTCCCCGTCTCAGCCTTGACGGACGAGATATTGGCAGCAATCACGCCCAGGGCGACAAATCCGGCAGTCAGTCCGCGCATGGCATCAATGAAGGCGCTCACTCCTCGTCACACCAGCTCCCATCAACCAAGGGGGCCGGGAGGCTGTGATTCGCTTGCGTCCTCCTTCGCCCAGCGTACTTTTGATGCTGCAGGATGGATGCGAATTCTGGGAACGAAGCGAGGCAGAAAATTTGTGTCAGGTCCGGCCAGTTGTCGCAAGGCCCGTTCCTCTTCACGGATCCTGGTCCTCAAGACAAGTGCATTTGCAATCGAGAACGCCAGCGCGGTGAGATAAGCACCGCAGATTACCGGAATGAGCAGGATCTCGAGGGTAACAACCACATAGTTCGGATGCCTTACAAATCGGTATGGGCCCTTTGCCACCCTTCTCCCACCCGGAATCACAATAATTCGAGTGTTCCAGAAGCGGCCCAGGGACAAAATAAGCCATACCCTTAAAGCCTCCACCAAGGCTAGGATCCCAAGCCAAAGGGGCCAGAGCGCGTTCCACCCCATCGGATTGAAATGGTGTTCGGCAACGAGCGACACATAGAACAGGCAGTGCATCCCGACCATGATCGGATAGTGTCGAGCGCCACTCTCCACTCCACCCTGCTCCCTGGCCCACCGACCGTTACGCCGGGCAATTAGAAGTTCCGTAGCGCGCATCGCCAGAAGCAGAGCTACAAACGCTGAAAACATGGAAGAGCTTACCCCTGAAGTAAGAGCATCTCCGAGCTGAAGCCTGGTCCCAGAGCGGTAAGCAGCCCGTATTCACCCGGCCTGAAGGCTCCGGAACAAATGAACTCCTTCAGGACAAAAAGGACCGTCGGCGAAGACATGTTCCCGTAATTTCGCAGGACTTCCCGGGCGGGATCCAACTGCCCATCACCCAGTTCCAGTACCTCCTGATAGGCTTCGAGGATCTTTGCTCCACCCGGGTGAGCGACGATGTGACACAGGTCGCCGATCCCAATCTGAAACATCCCGAGAAACTCCTGGAGATTTGGTTTCAACCACTCGCGGACTATGGCCGGAATATCCCTCGAGAAGAGCACCTTAAGCCCAAGGTCGTTTACATCCCAACCCATGACGTCGAGCGAGTCGTACCACAGGGTGCTGCGGCTGCCCAGGATTCGCACGCCATCCAAACCCGCCTGCTCCCCGGCAACCAACACGGCAGCTGCACCGTCCGCAAATAAGGATGAGGCAATGAAGTTGCTCTTGTCCATGTCGTTCCTTATGAACGTCAGGCCACACAGCTCGAGGGCGAGGACCAACACCCGTTGGTCCGGGAACGCCTGCGTATAATCGAAGGCCCGTGACAGACCCGCGGCCCCTCCGGCACAGCCGAGGCCCCAGATCGGTGTGCGCCGGACATCCTTCCGCATTTTCAAGATGTTGATCAGGCGAGCGTCGATACTCGGAGTGGCGAGCCCGGTTGTCGAGATGAAGAGGAAGTGATCGATATCCGAAGGATCAAGGCCCGCCGTCTCCAGGCATCTTTCGATCGCGGTCTTCCCTAACCCGAGAGCCGATTCAATGTAGAGGCGGTTCTTCTCGCTGAAGGAGTGATCGGTTTGAAACCACTCTCCGGGCACCGAAAAATATCGGGTCTCGATCAGACCATTGTTGAACACGGAGACCAGGCGATCAATGTCCGGAAAGGCGCCGGAAAAGAGAGCCCGGCAGAACTCGCGTGCCTCAGCTTGACCGGCCCGGTAGGGCGGGACCGCCGTTCCCACCGCGCAAATGAAGCTCATACCTCTCCCCTCGGGCAAAGTCCGGACGGCTCAGCAACCAGCCGATCCATTCCACTTGGGCCCCGTGGGGAGAAATTTCGCATCGTAAGAAAGGTACTACGCGATGCACCCGGCAGCAAATCTCACACTAAGGGCTGGCGCAAGAATAAATTCACATTCTGGCGCGAGCACCGTCGCGCCTGCGGCGCTCCTGGGGCGGGCAGATGCGAGGCGCCGCGACGCAGGCGATATCGGTGTATATCGTCGAGGAGCGGCAACGAAGCAGATGCCCGCCCGCCGCCGCGCCCTTTCAGGCTGCGG
>DASQID010000771.1:0-14647 GCA_035631775.1 Acidobacteriota bacterium | reverse complement strand
TATGTGAGGAGCGAGTAACAAAGCCAGCGGGCCTGCGGGCCGCAGCCTGAAAGGGCGCGGCGCCGGGCGGGCATCTGCGACGGTGCTCGCGCCAAAATGTGAATTTATTCTTGCGCCAGCCCTTGGGCGAGAAAATGCATTCAGCATGATCACAGTTCGCGGTTCGCAGTTCGCAGAGGGCACAGATCGCCGGCAGACTGCAAACCACTGCGAACAGCAAACTGCGAACGGCGAACCTGAAATCAGTGCAGTGATTATAGGGGTCATTGCGGCCTCGTGCTTTTTGGTTGCGGCTTGGCTGCACCGGGTAATTCGTGGCAGTCTTGTTTCAGAAGGTCTTGCCCTCCTCGTCCGCCGGAAACGGCATCGTGCTGTCTGGCTGCCGCAACTCGTCGGGCTCGAGACCGTACAGATTGGGGAAGAGGGTCGCCATGTACTCCTCGAGGGTCTTGATTGTCGGACCGTACCCTTTGTGATACATGAAGTACTCGAGATCATATGCCATCTCCCCGGCCCTCTGATAACGCTTCGACAGATCCTGTTCGAGCCCTTTCACCATGATGTTCTCGAGCTGCTCTGGAATCTTGGGATTGATACTGCGCGGTGGAGGCACGTTCATCTTGACCCGTTGACCGGGCATTACTCCCTGTTTCCTGAATCGTGACGGATTCGCTCCTGTCAGGAGTTCAAACAGTACCATTGCCAGGGAATATATGTCGCTGCGGCGGTCGGTAGGAAGATACTGGAACTGCTCCGGAGACATGTAGGCAAGTTTGCCCAGCAGTACCTCTCCCTCGCGATCCAGCATCAGATTTCGTGCCTTTGCTATTCCGAAGTCCGTGATCTTTACCTCGCCCTCCGAGCTGATCATCAGGTTCTTGGGACTGATGTCGCGGTGCACGACACCGAGGAGGTTTCCGTTCGCATCGCGCTTCTTGTGGGCGTATTCAAGACCCCGGCATACGCGGCTGACAATAAAAACGCCGATTTCGAGCGGAACCTCGCGACTCGTCTCAACGTGGCGAAACATGAACTGCTGGAGATTCACCCCGTTGATGTACTCCATCGCCATGTAGTACAAATTGCCGAACCTGCCGAGCTGATAGATCTGCACAATGTTCTGGTGCACGAGGTCGGCTACCAACTTTGCCTCTCCTATGAACATCTGGATGAAATCCGGATCGGCCGAATACTTCTCGAGAATCGTCTTTATGGCGACAACCTTCCGAAAACCCTCGGGCCCATGCAGGGCACCTTCGTATACAGATCCCATTCCACCCTCTGCTATCTTGCGCGTCAGGGTGTAATTGCTGAGGTCTTGGATCTTGAAAAGCGACTCTGGCGTACTCGCCCCCATTGCGATCTCCTCTCGGGGTTTCGTGCTCCATACCGGCGTCAAAACCGTCCAACGCCGGATATGATCCCGCAGACGCTACTGCCTTTCGAGTAAGGATGTCAACGATTGCGAATTGTGTCGGCGCCGGATCAAATCTGGATACCCAGCAGGGAGCGGACCAGAAGCCTGATCAGGTAAGTGACCCCTACAGCCACCGCGATCAGGACCAGATTGACCAACGCCCTCTTCTTGATCTCCATCCCGGAGAGAAATGCCAGCGTGATGGACACGAGCAGGATCATGCTGCCGCCGGCGGCGCCTTTGCGTCTTAGCGGTGGCTTTTTAAAGAGCCTCCGCCGGCGAATACGCGAAGGAACTCCAAACTCCTTGGTTGCGGCTGTGCTGCACCGAGGTGGTTCGACCGTGAGGTGAAATGCGGCGCCGTCGCGGGTCAGACAAGATTGCTGTCACGATAGCCGGGGCGCGCCCAGCAGAGCGCATGAGGTCCCGCGAGATGCGAAAGCCGCAGTTCCAGCCTGCGACGGTCGAATGCCGCCGCCTTGTCAGCAGTGAAGGATTGCGCGTGTTGGAGGTTCTCCTCGAACTGGCTCATTTTTACGTGTCCAACCACGGCGGACGCAACTCCGGGCAGCGTCCAGGCATAGTGGAGAAGCTCGGCCGGCTTGGCGCTCTCACCGACTATGTCGCGCATCAGCTTCATCGCTATCACACCTACCTTTTTCGCCCGCGCCACCGGCAGCGCCACCTTCGCGAAGTCTCCGTATTTCGTGGGATTCATGGCCAGAATGGCCACGTCCACGTCGAGTTTTTCCAGCAGTTCTTTGGACCGGGCTGCGCTGTTCATGCTGCTGAAACCGGCGAAGCGGGTCAGCTTCTCCTCTTTCAGCTTCATCAGCATCTTGTAGACACCCTTTTCAAGCGCCGCGATATCCTCCGACTCCTCGATGCTGTGGATCAGGAGAAGGTCGACATAGTCCATATTCAGACGCTGCAGGCTGCGATCGAATTCCTTGCGCGCCTTCTCAGGATCGCGCGACTCGAACTTTGTGGACACATATACCGACTTGCGAAAGCGCGGCAGAACCTTCCCGAGCCGGTCCTCGCTCGTTGTCGAGCTTTTCCACTGGTATCCGGAGGAAGTGTCGAACAGGTTGATTCCCGAGGTGACGGCGCGCTCGAGAAGCGGCTCCCACTCCCCATCTTTAGCAAGCAGAAATTGTGATCCGCTGCCGAAGGCAAGCATCGAGACCTTCAAGCCTGTCTTGCCGAGGGTTCGCATGGGCATGCTTCCGGCCGCAGGTAACGGGAGGCGGCCGGTCGCGGCCAGCGCGGTGATGCCGGCGCCCGAGTGACGCAGAAACGATCTACGTGAGATTATATCCTTCATGGCTTTTCCTTCTTTGTGGATGAATTGTCCTGTTGTTCCTTCGGTACGTATCGTGCCCGGACGCCGTACAGAATGTCACCGGCCTTAGGATGCTTGCTTGGGCCGTAAAGAACCTCACCTGCGGCTTCAGAGGATTCCTTACCCACAGAAATCTTGCCGCAGTAAAGTATGTTGTAATTCTCTGCGATATGCGCCTGTACGCAGAAACGGTAAGGTCCCGGCGCGATACGTCTCTCTGCGCAGTCGAATCTCAGAGTGTTGGACCCAACAGGCGGTGTAGGATGAGTGGCAGCGTCGAACTCCGATTCCTCCACTTTGTCCCAGTGTGCCTGCTTCACCCAATCGGGGCAGACGACTTCAAGCCCGATCCCCGCGCCGGCTAGCCAGTTGCTCACGAACAGGGTCTTTACGTACTCGCCTGTCTCGCGCTCGAGCCAGATGGCAATTTGGTAAGATGGGACGACTCCCTCGGCCTTATTGAATAGAAATGAAATCTCGAGTGTCCCGGGGGCGGGACCGTCCCGGAATGGAGAAGGGAAATGAGGGTTGGCTGCTTCTGACGCCAGCGCGAAGAACGCGCAAGTCAGGGCTCCCAGGACCTTGCTCGATCTGAGATTCATAAAGGAACGTCAGGACAGTCAGTTGCTGTCAGGCGCGCGACGCCGAGTATAGCGCGACATATACGTTCCGTCCTACATGAAACCCACAGCGAAAAGCAGGCAGCAGGCAGAGGGCAGCAAGCAGTAAAAGGCTGGTCGGGATGCGGATGCACCGACGGAAGCCTGCCTGCTGCCGGCTGCCTTCTGCCGGCCATTGACTCCAAACGCATGCTTGCCCCTGATCAAAAGCTCAATTGCTTGCGGCTCGGCTGCACCTGGAAAATCGTGTAATTCGCGGCAGATGGTGTAATCTTCTCCGTCGCGAGGAGGATTCTATGGCTGAGGTCATCGTCCACGAAGTCGGCCCGCGGGACGGTTTGCAGATCGAAGAACAGGTTGTCCCCACCGAACAGAAAATCGACTGGATCACAGCGCTTATCAATACCGGAATAGACGTCATCCAACTGGGATCCTTCGTGCATCCGGATAAGGTTCCACAGATGGCCGACACCGACCGGCTCTTCTCACATTTTTCGCGCCCGGGATCGAAGGCAAGGCCGGTCGTGCTTTCCGGCCTGGTGCTGAACGAGAAGGGCCTGGAGCGAGGGATGTCATGTGGAGTGGAACTGTTTTGCATGGGGATCTCCGCAAGTGACACGCACAGCCGCAAGAACACCGGTATGAACACGGAGGAGGCGTGCCGCCGCATCATCGCGATGGCGCGGAAGGCTCAGGAGATGAATAAGGCCGTCCAGGTCTCCGTTCAATCTGCATTCGGTTGCGGATATGAAGGCACAGTGCCCAAGGAAACAGTCCTGGGTATTGTAAGAAAGTTCCTTGATGCAGGCCTGCGGACCATCAGTCTTGCAGACACGGCCGGGCACGCAAATCCCGGGCAAGTCGAGGATCTCTTCGGTGCAATTCGGGTCATGGATCCCAAAGTTGAGTGTGCCTGCCACTTTCACGACACCTACGGCCTGGGGCTCGCCAATTGCTATGCGGCCCTGAACGCAGGGGTCAGGTACTTCGAGTGCGCTTTCGCGGGGATGGGTGGCTGCCCCTTTACTGCTGTCACCGGTGGCAATGTCTGCACGGAGGATCTGGTTCATGTCCTTCAGCGTATGAATCTGCGTCGGGACATCAACCTGCGCTTGTTAATGGAGATTGCCGGCCGGATTGCCGGCTACTTTAAGCGCGAAATGCCGGGCAGGATCTATCGGACCGGCCCCATTCCGGAATCGAGTCGCTGAGACCGTCTCCATTGGCGGGCTCGACGATGCATATGGAAGAATTCCACGAGGAGAGTTCAGTCATGAGGCTATTGTCGGGAGTGCGCGTTGTGGACATGACAAACGTTCTGGCCGGCCCCTTTGCCACGCTGCACCTTGCGCTTCTCGGTGCCGAGGTTATCAAGATCGAAAATCCGTCTGGAGGCGATCTTGCGCGCAAGCTCGGGAATGTCCCTGAGCTGAACGACAAGCTCATGGGCACCAGCTTCCTGGCCCAGAACGCGAACAAGAAGTCCCTGACGCTCAACTTGAAGGAAGGGGAAGCAAGGGAGATCTTCCGCAAGCTTGTGGAGGCTGCGGATGTATTGGTGGAAAACTTCCGTCCCGGTGTTATGGACAGGCTGGGGCTCTCCTATACCCGGCTTTGCCAGGTCAATCCAAAACTGATCTACTGCGCCATTTCCGGCTTCGGGCAGACGGGTCCGGATGCGTTCAAACCGGCATACGACCAGATCATCCAGGGATTGAGCGGAGTCATGGCGATCAATGGGGATGAGCGGCTCAATCCGTTGCGCTGCGGCTTCCCGGTCTGTGACACCGTGGGCGGACTGAATGCGGCCTTCGCCATCATGGCCGCGCTCTATTACCGGCAGAAAAGCGGAATCGGGCAATTCATCGATGTCTCACTGCTGGACTCGATCATGCCGCTGATGGGATGGGTGGCGGCCAATCTGCTGATCGGACACCAGCAGCCGCAACTTCTGGGAAATGACAATTTCACGGCTGCGCCTTCAGGGACCTTTGCCACCCGCGACGGCTACATCAACATCGCCGCCAACCAGCAGGATCAGTGGGAGGCTCTCACCGAGGAACTGGGTGTCCCCGAGTTGAAGACGGATCCGCGATTTCAGCGGCGCGACATCAGAAAGAAGAACCGCAAGGCTCTGACCCCACTGCTGGAGGCCAGGCTAAAGGAAAGGGATACGGCCCACTGGGTGGAAGTACTTAACAGACGGGGGGTGCCCGCGGGCGAGATCCTGAGTCTGGAGGCGGCCTTGAACGCAGCGCAGATCCAGCACCGACAAACGATCAAGACAGTACGCGAGGATGATCTCGGAGAAGTCAAGCTATTCACCCTGAGCGCCAAGTTCGAGAAGACTCCCGGTGACATCTCCGCTGCTCCGCCACGTCTATCGGCCCATACGGAAGAGATCCTCACCCGGCTCGGCTACTCCGGCCCCGAGATCCAGGACTTCAGAGCCCGCGGCATCGTCTGAGTTTTAGGGGTTTCACCGACAAAAGCACAACTCTCGCGCCAATTTTCGTCAGCTTCCCCCATTCTCATGGAATAAGACGTCTGCACGGCTCTGCTCCCGTTGAGCACTCCAGACTATACTCCTCTCGACAGCAAGCAACTTTTTTCAATATGTGGGCGGGGATATGTGGAACGCAGAGAATGTTCTGTTGGGCAAATGAGCCTTGCGTCGGTGCGACCCCGTCAGTATGATACGGTCGCTTTCGTATGGAAGGAATCGTGTCCGATACTATAGCCCAGACTGTAATCTCAATTATCGCGAAGACAAAACGAATTTCTCCCGAATCCATTACCTTGGATTCCACTCTCGACGAACTCAAAATCGACTCGTTGGACGGACTGAACCTGTTTTTTGAGCTCGAGGAAGCCTTGGACATCACAATCCCGGACGAGAGAGCAAAGACTATGCGTTCGGTAGGCCAAATCGTGGGGGAACTTGAGAAGCTGCTGTCGGGTAAGGGTGCAAAGGACTCCGATACCGCCGTTCAAACCTGAGATAGACACTCATGCCACAACACCGGGTTGTAATCACCGGGCTTGGTGTGATCTGTTCGCTGGGCCGGAACAGCGCCGAGTTTTGGACTTCGTTATCCCAAGGAGCTTGCGGTATCTTCCCCCTCGAGCTGGTCGACCGCTCTCGACTTCGCTTCCAGAACGCCGCGGAAGTCCGTGGCTACAGGGCCGAAGACTTCTTCACGGAAGACCGCATCGCTATCTACGACCGGTTCACGCAACTTGGCATGATCGCCTCGCAGGAGGCTGTCAGTTCGTCCGGCGTGGATTGGACTCCGGAGCTGTCGGAGCACACGGGGATTGTCACCGGAACTGCCACAGGGGGACAGACCACCGAAGACGCGGCTTTCGCCGACCTTTATCTTCGGAATAAGACTCGCTTCAATCCACTTTCCATCACCCGCGTCATGGCGAACGCCCTGGCCAGCCACATTTCAATGGAATATGGCATCAAGGGTCCCGCATTCACCTTGTCGACTGCCTGCTCCTCCGCCAATCATGCTATCGGCCAGGCGTTCTGGATGGTCCGGGACGGCCTTGTCGACATTGCCGTGACAGGAGGTAGTGAGGCGCCCTTCAGCCTGGGGAATCTGAAGGCATGGGAGGCGATGCGAGTGGTTTCGCCTGAGACCTGTCGTCCGTTCTCCAAGAACCGAAACGGGCTGATTCTCGGGGAGGGTGCGGGAATCCTGATTCTGGAGAACAGGGATCAGGCTCTCGCGAGGGGCGCTGTCATGTTCGGCGAGATTGTCGGCTTCGGAATGTCCTCGGACGCGCATCACATCACTCAACCATCGGCGGAGGGCGCCGCGCGCGCCATGAAAGTGTCGCTGGCCGACGCAGGATTGCAGCCTGAGGCCATCGGATACGTCAATGCTCATGGAACCGCGACGCCGGCGAACGATGCCATGGAGACGACGGCCATTCGATCGGTGTTCGGCAAACATGCCGATGCTCTGGCCGTGAGCTCCACGAAGTCCATGCACGGCCATGCCCTGGGAGCTGCCGGCGCACTCGAGGCAATAGCCACCGTCCTGGCATTGCGAAACGGCATCCTCCCCCCCACGGCCAATTTCACAGAACCGGATCCGGCTTGCGATCTGGATGTGATTCCCAATGCGCCTCGACGCGTCACCTGTGAGTATGCCCTGTCAAATTCATTCGCCTTCGGCGGGCTGAATGCCGTGCTGGCCTTCCGGAGAGCGGTCGCTTAGACATGGAATCTCGGCGTTCTCGGCCTCCTGTTCCCGAGACTCCGTCCGAACCTTGCTGCCATGCATGCCCGCCCTAAAGCTCGAAACGCTGTCGAATACGCACTGGCTCGCGCGACGGTGGGCTTTCTAGGCTCCTTGCCGAGGCCCGTGTCCATCGCGCTGGGACGCAGTCTGGGACGCATCGCGTACCTTGCAATGGCCCATTTACGGCGCATCGGTGCGCGCAATCTCGTCCTTGCGCTCCCCCAACTCAACCGATCGCAGCGTCGGAAAATCCTGCAAGGATGCTTCGACAGCCTCGGCAGGCAACTCGGCGAGTTCTGCCATTTTCCCCATGCAACGCCCGGGAGCCTGCGCAGGATTGTGGAGTTTGATCCGGAATCAGTAGCCAGCCTCGAGGCGGCAAGGGCTCGTGGCCGCGGCATTCTCTTCATCACCGCTCACCTGGGAGCCTGGGAGCTTCTGGTATTTGCCTATTCCGCCCTCGATAGGCCTATGAGCTTCCTGGTACGTCCCATTGAAAACCCGTGGATTGAACGGTGGGTTCACGCGGTGCGCTCCAGATTCGGGAACGAACCCATCGACAAGAAGTCCGCCGGTTTGACCTGTATGAGGATTTTGAGGAAGGGCGAAACCCTCGGAATTCTCTCCGACCTGAACGCTCTTCCCCAGGAAGGAATCTTCGTCCCTTTCTTCGGTGAACTCGCCTGCACAACGATCGGCGTTGCGGCTCTGGCATTGTCCACCGACGCCACTGTCTTTCCCGTGTTTGCCCCATGGGATCCCAGCCGCAGACGATATGTTTTTCGCGGAGGGCCGGCACTCGAAATGCTGCAAACAGGTGATCATGAACGGGACATCGCGATCAACACAGCACGAGTCACTGCCGTGATTGAAAAGTGGGTCCGCCGCTATCCCGATCAGTGGATGTGGATCCATGAGAGGTGGCACGCCTATCTTCGCCCCGGCGACAGGTACTGCACGGACTTCCCACCCGTTTGAGGAAGACAGCTGGCAAGAAGCAGACGGCAGCAGGCAGTGGGCAGTAATTCCTACGACATTCCAGTGGTCTGTTCTACCGTCCCCCTGCCGCTATCAGCTTCCTTTCTATTTTTAACGGAGATCGAATTCGAAGGGCAGCCTGTTTGAGGTACTCTCCCCAGCTCTGTTCATCTGGAAAATCGCCGGCGCGGTTCCAGGCAAAACCGGCATGATACACAGCCGCCCCGTCTGCACGCGCCCGCCCGATCACCAGGTAATTATCGTCCGCTTCCGCCATGTTGACGATGGATCCAGGATCCATGACGATCCCCAGACCCAGAAACCCGAGCTGTCCTTTCCTGATAGGTTCCCAGGAGCGCAGCCATCCTGCCTCTTTGTCGGAAGTGGAGACCGAACCTTCATTCTTCTTTATCCCAGCCGCGTAAACAAGGCCGTCGGGCCGCGAACTCTTATAGTGACTTTCGAAGCTGTCGAGGTTCGAGCCCGCGTCGAGCGTGATGCGTTTGACCTCCGAAACCTCGCGCCCGTCCGCCTGCCACGGAGCATAGGTCAGTTCGAACATCACACGGATCGGACCGTTGGCGATCACTTTCGAGTTGATGAAGTTGCGCGAGACGTAGAGCTTGCCTCCCACCCAGATGCCGCTCCCGCCGCATCCACGGCTCCTGCCGGCCGAATAGAAGTCGCCGCCCTCACCCGTGTCTTCGTGGTAGTGGTCAAGCATGTACCAGTCGTTTACTACCAGCCGCCGAACGCGTTTGCACCAGACATCGACAGCACTGCTGGTGAGAGGCTCCTGCTGCCAGGTCTCCAGCGCCGTACCATACATCCGATGGGCGATGCGATCGTTCTCCCAGGCAAAATCGTCATATCGCTCCCGCACGAAGCGACCATACGCCTTGAAATCATCCTTGGAGGGCAACTGCACCGCACCTGTAGTTAATGAGTAGCTTCTGGACTCATGAGCCCTGAAATCGGCCTGGAAGATCAACTCTTCCATAATCGAGTCGCCGTTCAGATCAATAGCTTGGGTGAGCAATTCCCGGCCGGATTGTGCGTCCCTGACGTGGATTTTCCGGAGATCACCCGTGTTCAGCATCTGGAGGTCTTTTGCTTCGAGAACAAGTGTCTCCGACGGTCGGGGAAAGTCCAGTTCATTAGTCGCAGTGATCGTCAAAGACGGCCCCTCAGGGGACCGGACCGCAGGCAGAATAACGAGCGCGACGATATTCAAGACGGCAATTCTGTTCATTTTCTGTTGGTGTCAGGACTTTCAAATTTCATTTTGCACAACCAGCGCAAGTCCCCCTGACACCCCTTCAGGCCCGCGCGGTAAACGCACGGGAGATGTCACGGCAGGCGCTCGTTAGATCCCCTACGAGACCCCGCGCACGAGCCATGTCCATTCGGAAGATCGGAGCTGAGATGCTTAGCGCCGACACGACACGGCCTCCGGGTCCGGTTATCGGCGCTGCAATGCAGCGTCCCCCGGGCTCGTTTTCTTCGTTGTCCATCGCCCATCCCTGTTTACGGACCAGCATCACTTCAGCCAGAACAGCCTGCTTGGTGATGAGCGTGTTCGGTGTGAGCCGGGGAAGCTTCTTGAGCCGGATGAGGCGAAGTACTTCCTTATCCGAGAGTCCGCTGAGAAGGATCTTTCCCAGTGCCGTTGAATGAAGGTACCTGCGATTTCCGATCTTCGAGGACATTCGAATCGTTTGAGGACTCTCGATGGTGCTGATAACCACCACTTCGCCGGCGTCGAGGATTCCGAGGTTCAGTGTCTCTTTGCAGATCTCGAGCAGATGCTCCATCGCCGGCTGAGCCACATCGGCAAGCAATTGCTCGTCGGACTCCTTGCGCTCCAATTCAAACAGCTTGCGGGTCATCTGGTAGAGCCCCGCCTGGTTGCGCGCAAGATAACCTCGCGCTTCGAGCGTGGCAGCGATGCGGTAGGCAGTCGGTTTCGGGAGGTTGAGAGCGCGGGCAAGGTCGGCAAGTCCCAACCCCGCTCGTGATTCACGAATGGTTTCCAGGATGTCGAAGGTCTTGTGCAGAACAAGAATCCCGGGCTTGCGTGTCTTGGTCTCTAGCATGGAATCGCATTATACAACACATCATTTCATAATGTGATCTGCCGGAGGATGCAGTCGTCTGCCACCTCATGGGTGAGCCGGAAGAGACGAGACACATTTTCATCAGAAATCTGCAGGCAGTTCTCTCGCCCGACTGGTCCATACACTGCGGTGCGGGAACTTCAGCTTATTCGTTTATCTGGGCGATGGGCGGGGAGAACCGGGAATTCGCGGACATCGACGTCATACCGATGGGCATGCCTGGCTGAGGGTCTACCGATTCCGCTTGACCCTTGGAACTTCGAAGGCGGATTCCATTTACCGCTTTCGTCATCCCGGGCAAAGGCACAATCCACAACGCTCCACTCGAGTAGAAGTCGCACTATTCCAGAGATCCGGCGGACTCAGTGAGGTGTATCGTTGTCATTGACGAGCGGGGACTGGTACGTCTTTCCGCTGCGGATCGATTGGATGGCCGTGAATAGGCTTGTATTCGCTTCCTCCTTCAGGAGGTAGCCCTCAACCCCTGCACGAAAGGCCTGCGAGAGATATTCTTTTTCTTGATGCACGGTCAACAGCAGGATCTTGATGCTGGGATAGAGCAGCTTGATTCTACGGGCCACCTCAATCCCCTGTAACTTCGGCATGGAAATGTCGACGATGGCCAGATCGGGCGGCGTAGGCAGATCGCCCAGGAACCTGAGAAGGGCGAATCCGTCCTCCACCTCCCCGATCACCTCCATCTCCTTATCTTCTGCCAGGATGGCCTTCACGATTTGACGAACTGAGGGATGATCATCGGCCAACACAATCCTAAACGCCATGATTGGCCAACCCCCTTCCCAAACTGAGACACATTTCGAGACCGATTGCCTGGAGTCATCATCGCTTAGGGAGAGGGGTCTTGTATACGCGCAAAACTGCGTGTTTTTGGATGGGTAGAAATACGTACTCATTCGAATGTGGGAGTAATGAGGTGGCGGCGACTCTTTATCAAAATTGCATTCGGTCTGCCACGCATGATTTCACGTGAGAATGTCGAAGTGCAGTCTGTCACTGAAAACACCAGATCAAACGTAGCGCTTACGTAGGGCGTACTGGACCAACTCGGCAGTTCCTCTTATCTTCAGTTTGGTCATCATATTGGCGCGGTGGCGCTCCACCGTCCGAACGCTGATGCACAATAGGTCGCCGATCTCTCTATTTGATCTTCCCTCGGCGATCAGTTTCAGAATCTCGCGTTCCCGGATGGTGAGGGACTCGGAAACCTGAGGATCCGCTTCCCCTCTGCGCAACCGCACCCAATTCTGCATCGATTGCTCGGCAAGACACGGGGATATGAAGAGCTTCCCCGCCTGAATGGCGTCTATCGCTGAAAAGAGCTCCTTTTCGGCATCCTCTTTGAGGAGGTAGCCATCTGCACCCGCCGAGACTGCCTGGTAGAGATACTCTTCATCCCTGTGCATGGTAAGAACGAGAATTTTTATGTTGGGATGGGCGCGGCGGATCTCCGGGATGGCCTCGATCCCTCGCAGGTTTGGCATGGAAATGTCCAGGAGGATTAACTGCGGATCGAGTTTGTTCAGCAGGCTGAGCAGTTCAAGGCCATTTCCTACCTCGCCCACAACCTTGAGATCGGTCCTCTCCTCGAGTATCCGCATCAAGCCCTGTCTGAACAGTCTATGATCGTCGGCGAGGATTACCTGGTATTTCTCACTCATAGGACAACTCTGCTATCAGTTGCGTCTTAAAAGGGAAGCCTGCTTCGCAACCCTGCCGTTGCCGGAAATCTGTTTCCTGGCTCACGGGGAAACACTCCTGGCAGGGCGCATCAAATGGACTGCTTGCGCTTGGGCGAGAGGAAATGTGCTTTCGCTTGAGCGCAGCAGGCCGAACAACCGGGACTAATATTAAGGCTATTCGAACACTAGATGTCAACGCAAATCACCAATATCGCGTCATCCCTGAAGACCCCAGGAACTGCCTCTTAGGGCTGGCGCAAGAATAAATTCACATTTTGCTGCTGGCCCCCAGACCCGATGGCGAGGCGCGAGCGACGAGCTATACCCGGGGTGGTATGTGAGGAGCGAGCAACAAAGCCTGCGGGCCGCAGCCTGAAAGGGCGCGACGGTGCTCGCGCCAAAATGTGATTTTATTCTTGCGCCAGCCCTTACTGCATAGTACCCGGATGAAAGCCGCTGCGAATGGCGTCCGGTTAGTATGAATGAATACGTATTTATACTCACTGACAAATAGGTGTTTCAACGGATTGCATAAGAAGCAGGCATGGTAGTCAAATAGGCTCGCGTAGAGAGACTGGCTATCGAGGCTCCATGCTCGAGTTGAACCGGCGGTAGAACCTATAACGGCGAGCGGCCTCGAGCCAGGAAAGTCCGCCCGCCTTGAAGTGTAAGGCGGACGGCAAGATTCGCGGTGGGCATGAAGGAGGTCGCATCGGAGCCCGGCGGGTGGCCGGGCTCCGATGCCCTAGGCTTCAGGCGGATAGGGTTCCAAGGACAATCTGTTGTCGTGATGGAAGCCGGTGACAGCGTGTCGCCGGCCTGATCCGACGCGTCGGGTGTTAGCCCGGTCAGGTGTGGGGTTCGCCATGGAATCATGCAGTTTCAGTAAGCTGGTACGATACCTTGACAAAAAGCTGGACCTCGATGGAAGACTGGAGGTCTTGAATCATCTTGACCGCTGCGAGATTTGCCGCGATGCGATCTACCACATCTCGCGCGATCGCGATCAGGCCTATTTCGTAAACTGCCGGCAACGAGCAGAAGAGAGGGTGGCTTAGCTCCGGCCTACTAGCCCACCATCAACGGATTCATCCCTCTATTCCCCGACATACTTCTCGCGCTTCTTTCCAAAGTCCTGCAAAGAGCTCCTGTCAGTAGAATAAGCGGTTCAAAATAACCCTAGGGTCTGCGGCGCTTCAATCGCTCGGCTAACCAGTCTGTGCTTGTCCCAAATCCGCTTGCGATCGCGCCGCCGAGTACCATGACGAAGGCCGCCATGAAGACAATGAACCCGGCTACCGGGACCAGCATCAGAGCAGTAAGCGCGACGGCGCCTGCCAGTGGAGGAAGGAGCCACGGGTCCTGCCTTGCCAACAATCGCCCCAGGGCCCCGCAAACTCCCAGATAACCAGCCAGGCCGGCATATACCACGCCTGCGGTGACGAGCAACACCCAGAGCAGTTCGGATTGCCTGGCGATTCCGGTCAATATGAAAAGCAGCATTACCAGGAAGGCTGACAGTGTGCCTGACACAAAAACCATTCCCGGTCGTTTCGCAACGGCCCCCGAAAGATTCATTGCACGGCGCCGGCGAAAGCCGACGGCCGCCAGGAGCAGGAGTGACAGACTTGCGGCGAGGAAAGCGCCTATTCCTGTCAGATGGAGGCTGCGTTGTCCGGGCACATGCATGTATGGGATGCTCTCGGAATCCCCCGATGCTCTTGCGCCTTCATCCGCACGTACATAGCCTCCGAGGGCCATCGCGTCTCCTTTGAGACGCGCCGGCGAAAGCAAGTGAACGTCGCCTCCCAGCGCGATAGCATCGCCGCCCACCGCCCCTTCGATGGTTATGTCACCTCCAATAGCTACGACATCACCTGACGCGCTCCCCTGCACCAGGACTGAACATCCGGAGCACTGGACGTTCCCGACATTTTGGCCCCGCTGCACAACAATCTGGTGCAGAAAGCGCCTGATCTCAGGCGGTTCCTCGGCAAACAGATCGGGGTCTGCGACGAGGAGCGGAAGGAAGTAAAGCAGGGCTCTGGCATATCTCATACGGGGGTCAAAGCTATCAAAAAGAAGCTGAGGGTCCGCGTCGAAATAACATGTGCACTCTGGCGCGAGCACCGTCGCGCCTGCGGCGCTCCTTGGGGCGGGCAGATGCGAGGCGCCGCGACGCAGGCGATATCGGCGTATATCGTCGAGGAGCGG
>DASQID010000770.1:0-10866 GCA_035631775.1 Acidobacteriota bacterium | reverse complement strand
CCCCCCCCCCCCCCCCCCCCCCCCCCCCCCCCCCCCCCCCCCCCCCCCCCCCGCCGCCGCGCCCTTTCAGGCTGCGGCCCGCAGGCTTTGTTGCTCGCTCCTCACATACTACCCCGTGTATAGCTCGTCGCTCGCGCCTCGCCGGCGGGCCTGGGGGCCAGCAGCAAGATGCCAAGTAATTCTTGCGCGTGCCCTTCAACCACATCAATTATCACAAATCACCCAATCGTGAAATAATTCGTACTACTAACGTTCAAATCCTTGCCATTTCAGCAAGGATACGGCAGCCTGTCTTTGCGCCTTAGCGTCTTTGCGGTGGCTTTTTAAAGAGCCACCGCAAAGGCGCGAAGACGCGAACGAACGCGGGACCCAATTTGGTTGCGGCTATGCCGCTCCGTGCAATTCGTACTATTCATGGCAGAGTGTCCCTGCACCCTGGCGTCTCGGCGGTGCCTGTGTAAAAGCCACCGTATGACGCGAAGGGTCATGGCGAATTCCAGCTCCGCAGATGCGAAAGATCGGAATCGACACTGGCGGCACCTTCACCGATTTCATCCTGCTGGATGGCAGAAAGGTCCGCACGCTCAAACTGCTCTCTACGCCGGCTAATCCCGCCCATGCCGTCCTTCAGGGCTTGGCGCAGCTCATGATCGACGAGGATTGCGAGATCTTCCATGGCTCAACCGTCGCGACGAACGCGCTCCTCGAACGCAAGGGAGCCCTGGTCGCGCTGATCACGACGCGCGGGTTTGAGGACGTGATCGAGATAGGCCGTCAGAACCGGCCGAAACTCTACAGCCTCTTCCCGTCTCGCCCAAAACCGCTCGTTCCTTCCTCACTTCGTTTCGGCATCACGGAACGGATTCTTTACGATGGGACTGTGCTCGTCCCTTTGCATGAAAAGGAGTTAGGCGGACTGAGGGAGAAGTTGCGCGGCAGGAAGGTCGAATCGCTTGCCGTTTGCCTGCTGTTTTCCTACGCCAATTCGAAACATGAGAAAAAGATCGGCCGGGCGCTGCGTAGTCTGCAGATCCCAATCAGCCTGAGTCATGCGATTCTCCCGGAATACAGGGAGTACGAAAGAACTTCCACGACCGTGGTCAACGCCTACCTTGCTCCCATCATGGGCCGTTACCTCGGCGATTTGGCTGGACAGCTGCGGTTCTCGCAGGGGCGGGGAAGCACGAGGCTGCGGGTCATGCAGTCGAACGGCGGCGTCGTATCTGTGGGTGTGGCCATGCGTCAGCCGGTGAGGACCATTCTGAGCGGCCCTGCGGGTGGGGCGGTCGGGGCATGGGAGATCTCGCGGGCAGCCGGCTACCGCAACATTCTCTCTTTCGACATGGGCGGCACCTCGACCGACGTGTCCTTATGCCAGGGTGGGATCCGCGTCACCAGCGAATCCGTCATTGCCCATTGCCCGATCGGGGTACCGGTGATCGACATCCACACGGTCGGAGCCGGTGGTGGATCCATCGCCCGATTCGATGCCGGAGGCGCGTTGCGTGTGGGTCCGGAAAGCGCCGGCGCGGACCCTGGTCCCATCTGCTATGGGAAAGGAAATCAAATCACGGTAACCGATGCGAATCTCTGCCTCGGCAAGCTCGATCCGGATTATCCGCTTGGCGGCAGTCTATGCCTGCAGGAGGAGAAAATCATGCCGGCTTTCCGCCGGCTCGCCGGGCAAATGGGGATGCGGACGCCGCAGGCAGCAGCCCAGGGCGTCATAGATGTGGCGAATGCCAACATGGAAGCGGCGCTCCGCGTGATCTCGGTCGAGCGGGGATATGATCCACGCGATTTCACGCTGGTCACATTCGGAGGGGCCGGCGGCCTCCATGCGGTGGATTTGGCTGAAAGCCTGTCCATTCCCCGCGTTCTGATTCCCGAAAATCCGGGACTGCTTTCCGCCCTTGGGATGCTGCTCTCCGATAACGTGCAGGATTTCTCGCAGACAACAATTCTGCGCTCCCGGGAAGCAGTCGTTGGAGAATTGGACAAGCACTACGCGGCCCTCGATAAAGCTGGACGGGCCTCCATGATCAAGGAGGGTTTTCCGCCGGAGAGGATTCGACTGGAAAGATGGATCGACATGCGCTACCGCGGCCAGAGCTATGAGCTCAGCTTCCCTTACTCGCACAGGTTTCAGCGGGAATTCCACCGCCGGCATGAGCAGCGCTACGGCTATGCCGACCCGGCACGGGAGTCTGAGATTGTCACGCTCCGGGTGCGCGCCAGAGGCCTTGCCGAAAAACCTCGCATCGCGAAGGATCGCCCCGGCCCCGACAATACAAAACAAGCTCTCATCAAGGAGAAAACGGTCATTTTCAGTGGGAGGTCTTTTCGAACGCGGATCTATGAGCGCTCTCTGCTGAATGCCGGAAATCAGATCAACGGTCCGGCCCTTGTCTTCGAATACAGCGCCAGTACTGCAATACCGCCGGGATATAGATGTATCGTGGATGTTTATCGAAATCTGGTAATTGAGCCAAGTGCCACCTAATTTACGATTGACGATTAACGATCAAAAAACCGACCCGGCCAAAATCGTCAATCGTTAATCGTCAATTGTTCTTCTCTGGCGGATGACTTCGTACAGTGCAATTCCGGCGGCAACACTGACGTTGTGCGAACTAATCTTGCCGCGCACCGGGATCGCGACCAGAAAGTCGCACTTCTCCCTGACCAGTCGGTGCAGGCCGCCGCCTTCACTGCCCAGCACCAGCACGGTAGGGATCGTAAAATCGGCTTCCCAGATGGGCCGCCCGGTGCCGGCATCCAACCCTGCGACCCAGTAGCCGTTCTTCTTCAGAAGATCGATAAGTTGCGCCGTGTTTGCTGCCCGGGCGACCTTGACATGAGAAGCGGCTCCGGCGCTGGTTTTTACGGCTGTTGTGCCGAGCCCGGCACTCCGATGTTGGGGCAGGAAAACGCCGTCCGCGGCAGCGACCTCCGCAGATCGAAGTATGGCACCTACGTTGTGGGGATCTTCAATCCCATCCAGGATCAGGAGCAATCCTGGCGCAGATGCCTTTTCAAGGATGTCGTCGACCGTGTATGTGGGCATCTCCGCGACATAGCAGAGAACTCCCTGATGACGCTGCCGGTCGGTCCTGCGGTCCAACCAATCCCGCGCCTCGAACGAAATTGGAATATGGCTCTCACGACATCGGTCGATGATCTCTTGCAGCCGCGGATTTTTTTGCCCGCGCTGAATGCACACCTTCTCGATTTTGCCTCGGTCGGCTTTGAGAGCCTCCTCAACCGCATGAATTCCGTATATCAGTCCCATGATTCAAATCTGCCGCGGTAATTCGGTGACAGGCTACTCAATCCTCGATCTCATTTGAGATCTCACGAGGCATTTGGAACGCGAGATCGGGGATTGAGTAGCCTGTCACCGAATTACGGGGAGGACTGCGCGCAGGCGCTCACGACAGGACATAACCTTGCGCGGAAGGTCCAACCGGCTTCCATCTTCATACAAGGGTACGAGGCGCTCCAGCTCGGGACCCGATCCACGGCCGGTCAACGCAGCCCGAATCGGGTGAAACAGGGCTTTCCCCTTTTGCCGCGTGGCCTCTTTCACCTGCCCAACGATTTCCCGATAGGACTCGGGGGTGACGGGCTCGCGCATCTCCACAAGGCGCAGAAATTCCTGTGCCACTGCACGGGCCTCGGGCGCCTGGAGGGCGCTTTGGGCGTCGGCGTCCAACTCAGGCGGATCCGACTCAAAACCGTAGATGATATCGACTTCCTGCGGGAGTTGGGACAGTGTGTCGACATGCGTCTTCACGGCGTCGATCACACGTGCCAGCCACGCCTGAACTTCCGGTCCGGGGTGAGGGTGTATCAGGCCGGCGGAGACGAAATAGGGCTCGGCAAGTTTGACGAGAGAATCGCCTGCCTTCTGGTTCAGGTAGCTGCGGTTCATCCAGTTCAGCTTGGCAGGGTCGAATATCGCGGGACTCCTGGAGACCCGCGAAAGGTCGAACCGACTTACGATTTCCTTAATGGCCAGAATCTCCTTTCCTTCCTCGGGCGGCGACCAGCCCAGAAGCGCGAGATAGTTCACCAGGGCTTCCGGGAGGTAACCTTGAACACGGAATTCCTCGACGGACGTGGCCCCGTGGCGTTTGCTCAGTTTCTGTCCGTCGGGGCCGAGAACGGTGGGAAGGTGAGCGAACTGCGGTACGGACGCACCGAAGGCCTCATAAATGAGAATCTGACGATGGGTATTGGAAATGTGCCCATCCCCCCGGATCACATGCGTAATCCTCATCAGGATGTCATCGACGACGCAACTGAAGTTGTACGTAGGACTGCCGTCGCTGCGCAGCAAAACAGGATCACTGATTTGATTTGTGTCAATGTCAATGCGCCCGAAGACGAGGTCCAGGAATCCGACGGTTCCCTGTCGGACCCGAAGTCGTTGCGTCGGAGAAAGACCTGATTTCATCCTGGCTGCAACATCGGCAGGGGATAGGCCGCGGCATTTCCCGGAATAACGAGGCATTTCACCCCGTGCCAGTTGCTGCTGCCTGACCTCTTCGAGCTCCACTTCGGAGCAGAAACAGCGGAAGGCCTTATCCTCGTCCAGGAGCCGCTGCGCGTATTGCTGATAGATTCGGTACCTGTCGCTTTGCCGGTAGGGTCCGAACCCACCGTCGATATCTACACTCTCATCCCAGTCGAGGTTCAGCCAGCGAAGGTCCTCCAGGAGTTGTCCTTCGTACTCCGGACGGCTCCGCTCCGCATCGGTATCTTCGATGCGGAGGATGAAGGATCCCTGGCTGTGGCGTGCCACAAACCAGTTGAACAGAGCCGTCCGGACGTTTCCTACGTGAAGGTATCCGGTCGGGCTGGGTGCAAACCGCACCCGCACTGGAGCCACCTGCTTCACAGATTCTCCTGGCACGGCAAAGTCACGGACAAATCGCGATTCTCGAGATAATTGGAGTACCTTGCGTTTTTAACTCAGCCTCTAGCTAGTTTCCGTCGCGAAACCCCTTGTCCGTGCGGAAAGCGCCCCGGAGGGGCGCCAGCCAATAGCCCCGGGCAAGCGCAGCGCAGCCCGGGGTTGGGATTGTCAAGAAAGATCAGAGCCCTGAAGGGGCGACAGATAACACATGGCGTACAAAGGTCTTTCGCCCCTGCCGGGGCCCGACCTGATGGGAGATTCATCGAGTTTCGCGACAGAAACTAACTAGCGATTCCTACGCAAGTTCTTGTCGCTGATCCCGGCTAAGAGTAAACCGTAACGAAATACCAAAAATCCTTCGGTCAGCTAATACTGTCGTCTTTCGAGAAGGACGACCGCCTGCGACGAGATACCCTCTCCTCGCCCCTCGGCATTCATTCCCTCCGTGGTTGTAGCCTTGATATTTACCGCCGCGGGAGAGATCCCAAGCGCTTCCGCGATGTTCTGCCTCATATTTTCCATGTATGGAGCCAGCCGAGGATTCTGCGCGAGCAAGGTTGCATCCACGTTCAACACCGCCCAACCCTCTCCGCTGGCCTTCTCGCCCACCTCTTTGAGGAATTCCAGGCTCGACCGGCCTTTGTTTTCAGGATCGTTGTCTGGGAAATGCCTGCCGATATCCCCGAGCGCCGAGGCGCCCAGCACGGCATCGCAGATGGCATGCGAGAGTGCATCTGCGTCGGAGTGTCCCTCGAGACCTTTTTCGAAGGGAATACTCACACCTCCTAAGATGAGTTTGCGCCCTTGGACAAGGCGATGGTAGTCGATACCCTGTCCGATTCGAATTATCGATTTATCCGTTCCTACGGTCTCCTTGCGAACGTTCCCCGACATGAGCAACTCCGCCACCTCCAGATCAAATGGCCTCGTGATCTTTATGTTGTATTGCGAGCCGGGCACCACAAACACAGAATGCCCCGACCAGCGCACGACGGAAGATTCATCTGTTCCAAGGAAGCCCGACTTGTGCGCCCGCTCCAGGGCTTTCCTGAGGATCGAGGCGTGGAAACACTGAGGAGTCTGAATGCCGAAGAGTTCCTCCCGCGGCGGCGTTGCCAGCACGCGCCCGCGGCTGGACACCCGCTGGATGGTCTCGGTGGCCGGCAGTCCGGGTACAGCGGCTCCCCTGGTCCACGCGGCATCCAGGACCCGCTGCATGGTCTCCCGGTCGCAAATCGGCCGTACTGCGTCGTGCACCAGTATCACCTGAGAGCGAACCGGCGTGCGCCACACGCCGCGACGCACCGACTCCTGCCTGGTAGCCCCACCGCTCACCAGCTTTACGGGCACGCGCCACTTCCGGCCACCCAGGATGGCTCTTGCCCGGGGAATGTGTCTTGCCGGGAGAGCGACGACAACGTGGATGACGCTTTCCAGGGATGCCACGCTCTCGATGCTGTGAAGCAGAATCGGCTTCCCTGCCAGCTCCAGGAACTGCTTGGGAACCGTTGAAGTCATCCGGCTGCCGGTGCCGCCTGCGGCTATGACCGCTGCAACAGTGAATTGCGGATTGCTGATTGCGGATTGCGGGTTGGAGGACATTTTCCAATTTACGATTGACGACTGACGATTGACGATTGAAAACCTCGTGATCACAAATCGTCAATCGTCAGTCGTCAATCCGCTCAGCGGCCCTTGATGCGCTCTCTATCTTCTTCGAGGGTCGTGCGCTCACCGGGAGGCTTTTCATAGGTGCGGCGATCCTGACGGGAGGAGGTGCTGCCGCCGGCTTCGGCTTCCTCCGGGAAGCGCCCGAAGATCATCTTCCCCGCAGTGGTCTGGAGAACGGAAGTCACCTGTGTGGCAATCGTTTTGCCGATCATGCGGCGCGCGTTGTCCACCACCACCATGGTTCCGTCGTCCAGGTAGGCCACGCCCTGGTTGTATTCCTTCCCCTCTTTGAGGATGAACACTTTCATGGTCTCCCCGGGCAGAACCACGGGCTTGAGAGCATTGGCCAGTTCGTTGATGTTCAGAACTTCGACACCGCGCAGCTGGGACACCTTGTTCAGATTGAAATCGTTCGTCACAATCTTCGCGCCGAATTCCTTGGCCAGCTCAATGAGCTTGAGGTCGACTTCCTTTACGTCCGGGTAGTCCTTCTCCACTATCTGGACTGTAATCCCGGGCACCGATTTCACCTTCTCGAGGATGTCGAGCCCGCGGCGGCCGCGATTCCGCTTTATCGAATCCGCGCTGTCGGCGATCTGCTGCAATTCGCGCAGCACGAAGTGCGGTACGACAAGAGTGCCCTCGAGGAAGCCGGTCTTACAGATGTCCGCCACGCGTCCGTCGATGATGACACTCGTGTCCAGCACCTTGTAAGCCTTCCTCACGCTCCTGTCGCTGAAAATCCCGCCCAGGGCGGACAGGTCGAGGTATTCGCCCTTGTTCGCGCCCGAGACGAGGCCCACGTAAGCCATGACAGTCAGCACCATGACCTGTGCGAATGTCTGGTGAGATGGTTGGAGCTCCATCCTCCCAATCACCAGGCTGATGAGACTCGCCCCTATGATTCCGAGAACGGAACCGATCGCCGCGCCTATCAAGGTCTTCAGGGAAAGCTTGCGGACTCGGATCTCGGCCAGAACTATGAAGATCGCGAGTGCCGCGCTGAGCGAAAGCGTTAACGGAAGGTTTGGGCCAAAGGGGCGAATGAAATACCCACAAACGAGTATTGCAACGAATAATATGATCCGTATAATCCAGAGATCCATCGCTCGACTCCTTCGGGCATGATCCACTCAATATCAATGGAGAGAAAAGAATTCCAGCCGGTATGGGCGGACGAAGGGCAGGGCTCCAGCGACCTTATATCGAAGGGGGGGATGGATCGTCGAATCAAAGTGAGCACTTCGCCTCTCCGTTCATGAATCCAACAAACCAAGCGATGCTCTCCCTCTCAAACTGGTTTTGTGGCAGAGCAATCGCGCCCGGCTGGCGGCAAACAACCTATAACGTGACATAAAATTTAACACACGCGGGAGGAATTTGATAAGCCTTTCTCTGGGACTGGGCGTTTGCGTCTTCGCGCCTTGGCGGTGGCTTTTCAAAAAACCACCGCAAGGGCGCAAAGACGCGAAATCAACTCGCGAAAACCAGGTCGGATAGTTCCGCCACTGACTTGATCGGCATCAGCTCAACCGACTCAACCGAATCGGCAAGCGGGAGGTTGCCGGCGGGCAGAATACACCTCTTGAAACCCATGGCCGCAGCTTCGCGAACCCGGAGATGGGCCTGGCCGATGGGTCGAACCTCCCCCGAAAGGCTCAATTCCCCGAGCAGGACGGTATGGGTGGGCAAGGGGCGGTTTCGAAAACTACTCAAGATGGCGGCGAAAATCCCGAGGTCCGAGCCGGGTTCGTCGACCTCGAGGCCACCGGAGGCATTCACGTATATATCGCATCCCATCATGGGAATACCGAGTCTCTTCTCCAGCATTGCGACGAGGACGGAAATGCGATTGTAATCGATCCCGGTGGAGGTTCTGCGCGCGGTGCCGTATTGGGTGGCGATCACAAGGGCCTGGATTTCGACGAGAATGGGCCGGGATCCTTCCAGCGCGCAGACAACTGCGCTGCCCGGTGAGGAGCCCTCCCGCTCGCTCAGAAACAAATCCGAGGGATTCTGCACGGCGACCAGCCCACGGCTGGTCATCTCGAAAATGCCCACCTCGTTGGCCGCCCCAAACCGGTTCTTCACCGCGCGGACGATGCGGTGATTGTGGTGCCGCTCGCCTTCGAAATAGAGAACGACGTCCACGATGTGCTCGAGGGCCTTGGGTCCGGCGATGCTCCCTTCTTTGGTGACGTGACCGATGAGGAAGATGGGGATGTGCTCCGCTTTGGCCAGGTTGAGGAACTGCGTCGCGACGTGGCGCACCTGGCTGATGCTGCCCGGCGAGGCGTCAAGGGTTTCCGAAAAAGTCGTCTGAACGGAATCGACCACGATATCGGTCGGGTGCACCTCTTCGACGGCTTCGAGGATTCTCTCCAGGCTGGACTCGGCAAGAACGTGGATGTCCTCGTCAGGCTTACGCGACTCGCCGGCACCCTGGCCCAGGCGGTCTGCTCTCATTTTGATCTGCCGTCCGGACTCCTCTCCCGACACGTACAAGACGCGTCTCTTCTGCTCCTGAAGCCCTTGGGCGATTTGCAGCAGGAGGGTCGATTTTCCGACCCCAGGCTCGCCGCCCAAGAGGACGAGCGATCCGGGGACGATGCCGCCGCCCAGAACCCGGTTGAATTCGGTGTTGGAGGTAACGATGCGCGGCGCGTCTTCGGTGCTGATCTCGCTGAGCCGGGCGATTCTGCTCTGCACCTGGCGCGAGGGGCCTGCCTCCCGCAGGGGTTTTGTTTTTCGCTCTTCAACAAATGAATTCCAGTTGCCGCAGTCGGGGCAGCGGCCGAGCCATTTTGCCGAGGAATATCCGCACGACTGGCACTCGAACACCGTCGGGGCTTTAACCATGGATCCGAGTCTAGCACGGCGTGGTGTCAAGCCTTGACAATTTCAGATTGCGAATTGCAAATTTGCAGTCTGCTATCGTCGATCGTCAATTCAATCCGCAATCCTCAGTGGACTGCTTCTTCAATCGTCAATCTGAAATCGTCAATCGTCAATAAACAAAGGCCCCCGGGTTTCCCCGGAGGCCTTTGCCCCTCCTTCGATAGGTGGTTGGATCAGGAAGAAAATCTAAAATGCGAAACGGGCGCCGATCTGCATGACGCGAGGGTTGCCCTGGATGCCGGTGAAGTTCGACCAGTTCGTCGGCGGCGTCAACTTACGCACGCCGGGATCCAGGCGAATGCCGTAGCCGCTGCGGCTCGTATCCACATTGTCAACATTGCCGAAATGCTGTGTATTAGTGACGTTGAAGACCTCCCAGCGAAGCTCGAGCGCGCGAGTCTCACCGAGCTTAATTGACTTGTTCAATCCCATGTCCAGTGAGACATAGCTGGGCAGCCGGAAAACATTCCTCATCCCGGTCTCGCCTGGGTATGCGTTGCGGAAGCTCTGATAGGCATACGTCGTGTTGCATCCGAAGAGCTTGGGAGGGTCTCTTGTGATGCAGGGTTGCACATCGCGCGTAGTAGACCCGTAGCTTTGCGCATTCCAGTTGGTTGACCAGCGCGCATCATCGTACGGCGCGTAGATGGGCAGGCCGGTGTTCCAGCGATAAATGCCGGAGAGCCTCCAGCCGCCGAATATCGCGTCCGCCGCACGATTCATATTGGCGCCGACAAACCGGCCACGTCCGACCGGAAGTTGAAATACCCCGTTGACATTGATCTGATGCCTCATGTCGAATTGGGAGTTGGCGTAGTTATCGCGCTGCCGGATCGAGTTTTGGATAAAGGCGTCCGTGTCGTAACCTGCCGCGGATTGTAGCCCGGAGGCATCGTCCAGGGAGTGTGAAAATGTGTAGTTGAAATCCCATTGCAGGCCGCCGAAGCGCTGTCGCACGGAAGCGATCAAGCCATGGTAGTTGGAGTTTCCGATGGTGCTCCAGACGTTGAGGGCTCCGAATTGCGGCTGCACGAACAACGTTGGCAGGCCAGCCTCGGTGAAGCGCTCCAAATCGATGTCCGCCTGCAGATCGGTCCAGTCATTCCCCCACGGATAGTTCTGCAAAAGCCAGAAGACCGTCTGGGTCGGCGTGAAGTTCGCGGGAACATCCAGTCCGTCCCAGGCAGACATGATAGAGGCCAAGTTTGCGGGATAGATGTTGTCAAAATACGGCATCGTCGGAACAGCCGTGTCTGCAGGCGGACGCGTCTGGCGAATCTTTTCCAGGGTCGTCGCCGCCGTGTACCAGTCCATTCTGGACTTTGGGTCCACCAGGTTGTTAAATGCTACGACATCCCGTTGGGCAAGCAGCTTGC